>CAZJNL010000032.1:0-13891 GCA_964546515.1 uncultured Oscillatoria sp. | reverse complement strand
CTCTGGTAAGGTTTCTTTATCTGAATCCGCCACAGTATTTTTGCGTGAGTGAGATGCTCCCGATGAGCTACAACCGGGCAGTGCATTCCAGAATCAACCGCTGATTGACCAGGGCGTAGGGCTGAATTTCCAGAGCTTTGCGAAAAGCTTGGATAGCCGCCCTGTAGTCAGCGATTGCGGCATAGCACAAACCCAGACCGTGGATTGCGCCAAAATGAACCGGGTTGAGCTTGATAACCCTCTCGCAGTCTGCGATAGCTTTTTTGTACTGCCCTAGGGTGTAGTAGAGGACAGCGCGTCTGTTCCAAGCTTCCGCGAAATCAGGCTGGTCATTGATCAGTTCTGTGAGCGCCGCTTCAGCGTGGGCCACTTCCCCAGCCTCCAGCAAAACCTGAGAGCGCTGAATCAGTTCCAGTCCATAGATACCCTTTTGGTGAAACCAAATGCGCCAGAGTTCCTGAGTTGCCCGGTTGCGGACAGCTTCATCGGGCTTTTTCAGGTCTTCGAGTAACTGGTTGACAGATGATTCATTCATACAAGTGCGCTCCAGATGTGATATCATGTCCGCTGGCATCCTTGGTGTATAGTTAGTCCCGTCATCACCGCCGGTCAGGGCTGAAATGCCCAATGCCCAATGCCCAATGCCCAGTAGAGACGCGACATGCGCTTGTCTCCACACAAAACCGATGTGAGCGGACATGATGTGAGGGGTGTGCAGCAGCCTATGCTCCTAACTATTATGCAAGCAAAAACGAACAAATAAGAAGGCAGAAGGAAGAAAACTTCTCTCCGTAGGGGCGGGTTCAGCAAGAATCTCGAGCTGCAAGCAGAGGATATTTATAAACCCGCCCCTACAACCGGCGGGTTCAGCAAGAATCTCTCGCTGGAAGCGGAGGATATTTATAAACCCGCGCCTACAACAGTTCCAGAAGGGCCTGAGATTCAGAGATCCCCTTAGCGCAGTGTGACAAACTCCTCTGCTACCGTTGGGTGAAGGGCAACCGTGGCGTCAAAGTCCTTCTTGGTGGCTCCCATATTCACCGCAATCGCCATACCCTGAATAATCTCAGCCGCATCTTTGCCCACCATGTGCGCTCCTAGCACGCGGTCGGTAGTTTTGTCAACTACTAATTTGACCGTAGTTTTCTCATCCGCATCGGTGAGGCTGTAGAACATGGGGCGGAAGCGGGCGCGATAGATTTTCACTCGCTCGCCGAGCCGCTCGCGGGCATTAGCTTCCGTCATGCCGACTGTGGCGGCTTCCGGCTGGGAAAACACCGCTGAGGGCACATTTTGATGAGTGATATAGCGGGGCGTGTGGCCAAACACCGTATCGGCAAAGGCGCGACCTTCGGCAATCGCCACCGGCGTCAGGTTGAGCCGGTTAGTGCAGTCACCCACAGCATAGATATTGGGTACGCTGGTGCTGCTGTCGGGCTTGACCGCAATAGCCTCACCGGCAACCTCAACACCGGCATTTGACAAACCCAGCCCGTTTAAATTGGGCTGGCGACCGATAGCGCACAGAACCGCATCAACAGTCAGGGTTCCCGCGTTCTTTCCAGAGAGCGTCAGCTGCAACCCATCGGGCACCTTTTCAATTTTGGCCACAGTCGTCTCGGTGAAAAATTGAATCCCGTGCTTGGCCATTCCTTCTTGGACGCCGGTGCGGATATCTTCGTCAAACCCGTTCAAAATCAAGTCGCGGCGGATGATTTGGGTGACATGAGTGCCCAGTCCGTTGAGAATGCCGGCGAATTCCACGCTAATATAGCCGCTGCCCAGAATGGCCATGCGTTTCGGCTGTTCCTCCAGCAGGAACATCTCGCCGGAGGTGATAGCGTGCTCAATCCCCGGAATATCCGGCTTGAGGGCTTTCCCGCCCACAGCGATCAAGATTTTGTCAGCAGTGATTTTGCGCGAGCCCACTTCCAGCGTGTGAGCGTCTTTGAAGCGGGCACTGCCGCGAATCAGCTCCACACCGGCTTTTTCCAGCCACCCGACATGCAGTTGGCTCAGACGCCGGACTTCTTTGTCCACCGCTTCCACCAAGCGCGTCCAGTCAAAGCTGGTTTGGACAGAGCTCCATCCGTAGCCGGTGGCGTTCTGGTACAGCCCGGAGAAGGCAGAGGCGTAAACCATCAGTTTTTTGGGCACGCAGCCGCGAATCACGCAGGTTCCGCCCACCAAATCCCCTTCCGCAATGGCCACCTTGGCCCCGTATGATGCCGCCCGCTTGGCAGCAGCCAGCCCCCCAGAACCCGCACCGATCGCAAACAGGTCGTAATCGTATGTCATGGCTCAATAGCATCCGCTCGTAACAACCCACAATAACAGAGTGACACACTGCACGGGACACTCGGAGGGACGCCGAGGCAGCTGTTGTAGGGGCGGGTTTATAAATATCCTCGGCTTGCTCCAGAGAGATTCTTGGTGAACCTCTTCCTTCTTGCTTCTTGCTTCTTCCTTTTTTTCTTCGGTGGCACAGCAGCCTGCGACTGCCCGGGCCCAGAGAGCCAGTCGAAAATTGTTGGCAATTGGCAATTAACAATAAGCCAGAGCCGCGCCGGCTTACGCAATTACACTGAAACCAGCCTCCGTATTTTGACGGATGCCGGACTACTGAAGAATTTATTCATTTACACGGATGTTACATTGCTGGCTGACCGTTAACATTTTAAGAGTAGAGAGAAAACGGCTCACAGTCAGGCCCTTAAGCTGTAACGTTTTGTGACGTTTTTATCCGCTAGTTCAATATAATGATTGCAGGCTGATATGACCTTACCTCGAACCTCCCTACTGACAGTAATTACCGAAGGATTTTAAGACATGTAACTCCCTTAACAGTTGAAACATTCTGGCAGTTACCTGGAATGAACCCGCTCAGTCATTTAACCATATTAGGCTCAAAATAACCCCGATTTTGTAATCTAGATTACACAGTCAGCTCTGAAAGCGTGCTATCCTTATTACCTATTTAGGGAGAAGTTCGCAGGGGGGGGAATCCTTAACAAAATCTAAAATTGACTGGCAGTCAAACTTACAGTCAGAGGAGTTAAATCTCAAAAAATATTGCAGGGTGCGATTCAGGAGTTGCATGTAGCTGTTCCTAGCCGGCAGGAAATTGCTAATCGCGAACACGGTTTAAAGCCAACCGATTAAAGGGGAGTGATTGGCCCAAGGAAGCGCCCGCAGATGGGACGCTGAAAAAATAAAAAAGTCACTGCGATCGGGGCAATCCTCCCTGACGCCCGCCCCCGACAACTGACACTCAAATAAAAGGAATTAAGCCTGGTGCCGCTATGACTTCTACTAGCATAAGAGAAACGAGTATCACACCACCAGTCAAGCTTGTGGCCTCACCGGCCAAAGCTTTGCAGAACATTGTGGCCAAAAAACTTTCAGGACGTCTGACGATTGGCGATCCCAACGACAGCTCTATCTTTTGGCGGGTTTATGTCGGCAACGGACAGGTGCATTTTGCCACCAGCGGCATGGGACAGCCGGAGCGCCTTGCGTATCTGCTCCAGTGGTACTATCCAGATCTGCAAACGCTGCCCGAGAAAGAGTTTCAGTCAGATTACGAAGTGATTTGCCATTACTGGCAGGCGGGGCAACTGTCTTTGCCACAGGTGCGCAAGCTACTGTTTTGGCTAACACAGGAAGCCTTCACGCAATTGCTAGCCTTGCCTCAAGCCGCGCTGCAGTTTGAGAGAACGGTGGGTCTCGATCCGTTACTGATGTCAGTGCCGCTCAAGCAGGCGATCGTGCCGGCGAAAGCCTTCATCGGAGAGTGGGTGCGGCTGCGCCCAGAAATCAGCTCTCCATTTCAGCGACCTTTTGTTAAAGATTTTGAGCGGCTGACCAAACTCGTTTGGCAGCAAGTCCGGGACGTCACATTCATCAAATCGCTGCTCAAACTCCTGACTCAGAATGTTTCTATTTATGAAGCAGCCAGTCAGTTAAAAACTGATACCTTAGGGTTAGCCAGATTGTTGCAGCCTGCGGTGCGGGCGGGAGCCGCCGGCATAAATCCCTATCAAAAGCCGACGCTCGACCGGCGACCGATTGTGGCCTGCATTGATGACAGCAAAACCACCCAGCGGAACGTCAAGCTGATCCTGGAGGCATCGGGCTACCGAGTCTTGGAGATAACTTCGCCGGCCACGGCGCTCACGGCGCTAGCCAGACACAAGCCGGCACTGATACTGCTCGATATCAACATGCCAGAAATCAACGGCTACGAACTCTGCCGGATGCTGCGGCACTCAGAACAGCTGCAGGAAATCCCGATCGTGATGTTAACGGGGCGAGACGGCATAGTTGACAAATTGCGGGCGCGTATGGTAGGAGCCACCGACTACCTGACCAAGCCATTTCAGGCGCAGCAACTGATAGCCATCATTGAGAACAGCCTGCACCCAGCCTGCTTGGAGGTGCAAAAAACCTGTGCCGGCGCTTGAACAGTGCTCAGTAACTAGCGCCTGGAGCGCACCCTACTGCTGATGCGATGCTCGAAGACTACTTTTACATCCAGTTACGGCAATCAGTGAGGCTAGCGCTGCCTGTAGAGAATGTTGCAGAGGTGATCACCCTAACTGGGAGCGACATTTGTCCCATTCCGGGGGTAGCATCTGCGCTCTTAGGCGTGGTCAATCAGCGCGGGCAGCTGCTGTGGGTGGTAGAATTGGCCGATTTGCTGAGCGATGTGCTGTGTCTGGCACCGGCACCCCTGCGGTATCGCTCGCGGGAGCAATTGACGCTGGTGGTGCTTTGCGCCAACCCGGGAAATGCCACGACTTCTGGTGCCGCACCCCGACTCGCCTGTGTGGTATCCGCCCTCAAGGGAGTTGTGCCTCTCGACAAGGCGAAATTTAAACCCATACCGGCCAGCTTTTCACAGGCCTTTAGCTCATTTTTATCTGGCCTGGCTGAAATTGAGCAATTATCGGTGGCGGTTCTGAATGTGTCAGCGGTTTTCGCCGCACTCCGTATAGTAGAAAAATAAACGGTAGCGCTAAACAAGTAATCATGGCCAACCCTAACAAAATCTCTTCTTATCCTCCCTCTGCGCCTCTGTGCCTCTGCGGTTCATCACATCACTGCTTCTTAAGCACTATCAAATAAACAGGTAAGTAAAGAAATGAAATTCAATCCGAGATGGCCAGCGAATTGATAAACCCGGTTTCTTGCCCCCCGTATGCCGGCAATAAACAACCAATAAACCATCAAAAATTATAAATTAGCGAGACTTCAAAATTGAGATGACAAGCCCCCAAAATGGCCACTGTCCGGCACCGCTCCTGGAAGAGATTGAGGTGTTGAAAGAGCAAATAGAGCGCGACCCAACGGACTGGGTGGCCAAAATGCGTCTGGCCGAAGCGTTTACCCAGCGGGCCCGCACGATCGAGGCCAGGAGGCTTTACCAAGAAATCGTAGCAGGGGATCCGGGAGGGGTGTTTACAGCCCGCAAGAAAGCAGAATCTCGCGCCACGCCGGCAACCGGGGTCGGGGAAAATGGGCAGCTCAACCGCTCGGTTCCAGGAAAATCCCCAGTCCGCAGTCCCCAGTCTCCCATCCCCAATTTCTTGCGGCAATGGTTTTATCACCTGCCGGTGCGCCGCAAGCTGCTCTTGGTGTTGCTGGGAGCAAAACTGGTTTCGGTGTCGGCGCTGGTGGGGGTGAGTGCCTGGGTTTGTGTTGCCGGCACTCAGCAGCAGGTGCTGCGCCAAGTAGAGGCTCAGGCTGAGGCGTTCGCACAAAATACAGCCAACCAAAAGCTTATGGTGGCGGTGAGTTCAGGAAAGAATAACTCCAAAGCCCTCCCCGAACCCGGTGCTATGGCAGCCGGTGCCGGCAGCTACACTGCAGTCTACCTGCACGGCGAAACGGGTAAATTTATCTTGGCGAGTTCCCGAGAGCGGGTGAAAGACACCATCCGCTCTGGAGTCACCCTCCCGAATCAGGACTTGCTCAACAAAGCCCTAACAGCCAACGGGGAGATCGTCACGGGTTGGGTCAACATTGAAAGCCGCCCCTACGCGATCGCCGCTCTGGCCCTACCTGACGCTGCCGGTGCCCCAAAGCCGGTGCTGGTGCTGGGCGCGACCTACAGCGAGATCAACGCTGTGTTGGGAACAAGTCTAGCCGCGCTGCTGGGGGTGACGGTTCTGGTGCTGGCTGCTGACCTGCTGCTGGCCCGACTCCTCGTTAAGGCGATTGCGGAGCCGGTGGAACAGTTGCAAAAATCCGCCCGACTGTTTGCCGGGGGCGAGCGCAGCGCTAGAGCGCCAGTGCTGGGCGGCGATGAGTGCGGCCACCTGGCCGTGACCTTCAACCAGCTGTTGGATGAGCTGACCGCCTCAACAGCCGCCCTCGAAGAAGAAGCCCGCTTGCGTCAAGCGGAAACGGCGCTCTACCTGAGAGAAAAAGAGCGGCTGCAGCAAGAAGTCAGCCAGCTGTTGCTCGACATCGCCGGTGCCGTGCCCGGCGACTTGACGGTGAGAAGCCTTTCCGGATCTCCAGCGGATCTGGCAGACTCCTTTACCGCCACCATTGAGAGCCTGCGAGAGATTGTCACCCGACGAGTGCAAAGTAGGGGCGTTTCACGAAACGCCCCTACTTTCCAGATGCGCTCAAGAGCTTGCAACAGCAGCCCGGAGGTGGAAAAACTCTTCCGGGACTGCCAAGCCGAAGCGCTGGCCACAGCCCTGGATTCAGTGGCAGAAATGAATCGCTCCATGCAGTCCGTGGCCAGCGCCACCCTCAAAGCCGCTTCTGTCGCTTCTCAAGCCCTGATGGCGGCGAAGGAAGGGGAGAAAACGATAAATCAAACGGTCAGCAGCGTGTCGAAGCTGCGCGAAAGTTTGGCAGGGGCGAAGGCAGTGGTGAAACGCCTGGCCGAGTCCGAGCAGGAAATTTCCAAAATTGTCAGCACGATCGTCGGCATTTCCGAAAGAACCCACCTCTTGGCCTTTAATGTCTCTATTGCCGCTGCCCGGGCCGGCTCTGGTGGCCAAGTCTTCCGCTTGGTAGCCGATGAAGTGCAGCGCTTGGCAGAACGAGTCCGGGCGGAAACTGTAGAAATTGAGCAACTTGTGAGTGCTATTCAACAGGGCACCTTGGAAGCATTGCAAACTGTGGAAGAGAGCACCTCACAAGTGGAGACCGGCACTGAGCTGCTGGCCAAAACTAAACTTTCCCTGCGCCGGCTCGCCGGCATGAGCCACAAAACTAACCAGCTGCTGCAATCCATTTCTGCCAGTACGGTGTCTCAGGCGCAAGCGTCTGCCCGCGTAGTTTCAATCCCGTTTCCGGGATTCAGCTATAGGAAATCCTGACACAACCGCGCTCCGCCCACCTTTTATAAAAATAGAACATTCCCAGACACAGGTTGTATGCGCCACCAGTGAAAACCGCTATAAAAGAAAACAGCTCTCTAGATAATCCAAAATCCAACTTGCTCCCTAGCGCAACATTTCCATTCGACCAAAATCTAAAATCCACCCCCCTCACTCCTGAAGAATTAGAAGCCATCACCCGAGAATCCCGCGCCTTATTTTTAAATGAAGAGGCTCCGGAGCATTTGGCTGTCTTGGAAGAGGGGATTTTGCAGTTGCGGGCGGGCGAAGATTTATCCCACCGGCAGGAGTTACACAGCACCTTAATCCGAGCGGCTCACTCCCTCAAAGGGGGTGCCGGTATGGCGCAGCTGCCGGCTCTCAGCAAGCTGGCTCACATCCTGGAAGATTTGCTGATCTATTTGTTTCAATCCGGTTCCCCGGTGGGGCTAAAGCCCAACTACAAACAGCCCACCGGCACAGTCGGTTTGAAAGAAGATGCTGAACATATAGCACACATTCCTGATTTTGTCAAGACGGCGCTCTCAGTCGATTTGGAAAACTGCCTGCAACGAGTGGAGCGGCTGCTGAGCGCAAGGGCGTCAGCTGCCAGGGAGGGGCACCAGGCTGCCGCACTGCAAGAGGCGCTCACCACCTTGGTGGAAGAGTGCACGCTGCTCGGCCAAGCCCTTTCTCTGGCTTGGCTGACGCAGGCAGCTGTTGCGCTCCGTGAAGCGCTGGGGGGTGCGAACCGGCCACTAGAGCAGCTGGCCACCACTGCGCTGGCGCAGCTGCGGCAGAGGCGCGAGCAGTTTCTGGCGGGCGAGCCGTCAGTGCCAGCCCCCCCTGCCCCTGAGGGATCGCCCCAACCGTCCCCCACCCAAGAGGAAGTGGGGGGAAACGGCAGAAATTTGATGCCAATTGGCATCAAAATTCAGGGTGTGCGGCAAACAGCACAAGGCGAATCCAAGATTCCAGAGCGGTTTTTGAAATATATCATCGCTGACAGGGGAAATCCACCTGAGACAGAGGCACTGAATTTGCGGGTGCCGGTGGCGGTTATGGATCGGATCGGCGACACTGTCGGCGAGCTGTTCATCCATTACGAGCGGCTTGCCCTGTATCAGGCGCAGTTGGAGCAAGCCAGCCGGAACCTGAAAAAATACACCCAGCTGCTCGATCCCATTCTCGATCAAGTGCGGCTATTCTCCGCAAGGCACCCGTCTGAGGGCGCAAGAGCCTTCCCCCAACCCCCACTCCTGTCAAGTTCGGTTGTTTTACCAGAATTGGAAATAGCTCGGTCGCCGGAGAGCAGCTGTGATCTGGAGAAAAATATTTCAGCTCAATTAACCGGACATTATATCACCACGCTGCCAGAATTCCAAGAAGTGCTCGTGCAAGTGCGCGAAACCAGATCCGATGTGGGTGTGATTGCCCGCGAACTCAAGGAAACTCTCGACCGGCTGCGTGCCTCCCTCAATAGCCTGCACGGGGACTTAATAGAGTCGCGGCTGGTGCCGTTCGGGCTGCTGGCAGACCGGTTTAAAGCTTCTTTGCTTTCCCTGAATCAGCAATATAACAAGCAAGTCGAGTTAGTGGTGGAAGGCAAGGACACGCTGGTGGATCAGGCGGTCTTGGAACAATTGCAAACGCCTTTGACCCACCTGTTTCGCAATGCCTTTGACCACGGGATTGAGCCGCCATCCGAACGACAGGCGCTGGGCAAACATAAGGTGGGCCGCATCACGCTGTCAGCTGCAGTCTCAGGGAATCATGCTGTTATTTCTATTGCTGATGACGGGCGCGGAATTGACCCGCAAAAAGTCTACCAGCGGGCAGTGGAGATGGGGCTGATAGAAAGGCAGAATTCACAAGTGAGTGTGGAGAATTTAGAATTAAGTCAAGGGGAGATTCTACAGTTTCTGTTTGCGCCCGGTTTTTCGACGGCGGCAAGGGTGAGTGACCTTTCCGGACGGGGTGTCGGTCTGGATATTGTGCGGCATCAAGTCAGTCGCCTGCGGGGTGAGGTGCGGGTGGAAACTGCGCTGGGGCAGGGGACAAAGTTTACGATTGCTATTCCCTTAACCCAGAGCGTTCTGCCGCTGTTAATCTGCCGGTGCGGGCAGCGGACGCTGGCAATTCCTTCGGTTAATGTCCTGGAAGTTATTAGTTTGTCGGACTCCTCGCTAACGGCAGGTGGTGCGGTTCTCTGGCGCGACCAATTCGTGCCGGTATTTCCGTTAATGGAATTACTCCCCTACAAACGTCCTGATATCTTGCCGGCCTCACCGGCACTGCACCCGCCGGTGGGGATTGTGTTAGATGTCAGTGGAGAGCCGGTGGTGGTGGCTGCAGACGCGCTGCTTCTGCAACGGGAATTGGTTCTCAAACCGTTTGACAGTACAGTGCCGGTGCCGGCTTATATTGCCGGCTGTACGGTACTGGCAACCGGCGAGGTGGTGCCGGTGCTGTCGCCGAATCACTTTGGCGAATTAATTGTTGGGCGCGGAGTAGCAACTCAGAAGTCAGAAGTCACAAGTGGGAAGTCAGAATTTATTCAGACTTTATGCAACATCCCTCACCCAACATCGTTTGAATCGCCCCCAACTCCTTCTATTTTAATTGTGGATGACTCGATTGCGGTGCGCCGGTCCCTAGAGCTGCTTCTGAGTCGGGCGGGGTTCATGGTGGTGCAGTGTGGCGATGGCAAGGAAGCTTTGCAGCAACTCCACCATTCGGGGGGGCGGTTTGATTTGGTGATTTCGGATCTTGAAATGCCGCGTATGGATGGGTTTGGTTTACTCGCAGAGATTCGCGCCCATCCCAGCACCAGTCAGCTGCCTGCGATCATTTTAACGACGCGGTCAAGTGCGCGTCGGCATGCTTTGAGTCTGGGGGCGACGGCTTATTTCACTAAGCCCTTCGCACCGGCACAGTTGCTGGATGCCATTGTTCGGCTGCTGGCAAAGACGACTGCCTAGGCGCAACGGATGCCCGAAACACACGGATGAATAGGGATGATTAATATCCTTGTGTCCGTGTCATCCGTGTCGTGCCGCTTCGGGTGCGGGTAAACATGCAAGCCACCTTTTGAACTTCTGATATCTAGTCCTGTTGATTAACCGGCGCTCGCGCAGACCGGCGATCTGAATTAGCAATACCCAATGCCCAATGCCCAATGCCCAATACCCTGACTCAGAGATATTATGGGTATTCAACCTGACTATTTCTGAACTTCTGAACTTCTGAACTTCTGATTGCGGAATACTGTTTGGGCGGTTGTCAAATCAATTTTTGAAAGAATCTCTCCCCCAAATTTAGGAAAAATTCTGCTATAATGCTGTGCTGCGTTCTATACCCTGGCGTCCAGCTGTAGGGTGCGTTCCGCATTGAGAGTGCGGCGTCAAGGCTGACTGCAGTATGGGCGGAACGCACCCTACTGTGCGGGGGCAGGGGGATTCGCCGTTTGAGGGCGAATCGCATACAGGCGTGCCGCTTAAACCTTGCTGTCTCGCGAGCAAATCACATTAATTTGGTGCTGCTGTTCTGGCGTTAGCTGGCTGTAAACCAGGTTCATCTCCACATCGGTGTAATCTAGATACAGCGCGTGCAGCTCACCTATGGTCTGAGCGGCCAGCATCCGGGCTTGCAGGTTCGCGCTTGCTGTCAGCGTCTGCGGCACAGGTGCGGGCAGAGCAACGCTAGAAACAGAACTTTGAATCATAGTTGGTACTCCTGAAATTGCCAAAGGGAATGGCAGAAAGTCATTTTCCCACGAGGGAACGCGCTCGCCTTAAAGAATGCTACTTCCAGGTGGCGAGCGGTGGGGAACTAGGTGCGGGGTTCTCAGGTGCCGGCCCCAGGGGTGTGAGCAAAAAGCCCTACACTGTATCATAGATGAAAAAGCTGAGGACGATCGGGAGTTGTCAAAGGGAGCTGCTATGAGTGAATTTGTCACACCCTATTTGGTGGAGCTGGGACTAACTCTGCTGGCTACTGTGGGGTTCTTATGGCTGGGATGGCAAGCTTTGCGGGCATTGAAGCAATAGCTGCAAAAACGCAGCCTATCAGCAGAATCAGGCAAAGCAGTCCTCAACAGCGGGCGCAAAGGGTGCTTCCGGAAATGGGGAGAGCGGGAAAAACAGGAATTCCTCACCCCACCTCCCCACCTGTGGGGCATCCCACGCGACGCCCCACTTCCGCCGCAGAAAATGCACTCGCCCCCAAGCCGTCTGGCGGGGGCTGTCACCCCACCCGAAGCGCAACGCCACACCACTGTCACGCCCTCCCGACGGTACACCGGGCAATCACCTCTCCCGGCTTTCCCAATCCCAGCAGCTCTGCTAGTGCTGCTAAATGAAACATAAATAACCCGGTTCCCAGGGAATACTGCCACAGACATAACAATCGCCGGTATTGTGGGAAACGGAAAAGTTCCAGGCGTTGCGCACTTCCAGCCATTCGCAATTGCTCTCCGGCGCAAGGGCACGGAGCGAACTTTTGCAAGGGCACGGAAAGCATCGCTCTACAGATACAGGAAAATCTCAAGCTTTCCAGTAAGGGCGCGGCAGTGCTGTGCCCCTCGCTAAAGACGGGTTCACGAGGAATGTCCGCAGTCTGCAGAAAATATTTATAAATCCGCCCCCTGTGCCTGGGGTGTCCAGACGCGACGGGCGCGTTCTACAGTCCGATGCTGCGAACAATTGCTAATTGTGAACAAATTTAAACCCAGTACGGCTCGAAAAGCGCAGGCTGGAGATCAAACCCCCGCAGCGCTGCCAAAGCTCACCGAGAGTGCCGGCTCGCTGCAGGGGCGGGTTTATCGATATCTCTGCGGCGCAGGAACAATAACGGGATGAACCCGCCCCTACCACTGCCAACAGGGATCTTTGTCTGAATCTCCTGAATCGGCAAAATCTGCTTTCTAATGCCATTTACGACTAATTATAGTTGTTTTTCGCCCACCGGCTGACCTTTCCACACCAGCTCGCCTTCGGGAAAGATTGCGATCCCACACCTTCAAACCGCGACGCAACAGCCTTTATAGCGGAGCAATTGCCGAACTTTTTCTATCCGCGCCGCCGTGACTTGCAGCAGACACAGGACTCTCCGTGTTAATACTGAGCCGACGTGCCAGCGAAAGCCGGCGGCAGGTGATTTTTTGCAGCCGGCTGGTTTTTTATCCTGATGGCAAAACAGAGATCCCGTATCAGTCAGCGCAAGCTTTGATACAGGTATCTACGATGCCAAAGTACATCTCTGTTTTTTTGTCCAGCATGTTACTGATTGGGTTAGCAGCGCATTTCCACAAAGCTGAGCAGCGCTCAGCTCAACTAGATAAATTCATCACTGCCGAACAGGGCGACGCTAGTGTAAACCAATCCGGAGAAGGCCAACCGCAATCAGGGGGTCGAAAAAACTAAATGTGACGGATTTTTTGGGAAATGATGAGATAGCTGGGATGCCAAATCAGGGAGTGGAAAAGCTCTCGAAAAACGACTGAATGTATAAGGTTATCCCGTTGGTGGCGTTATATCCACTATTGGTTAACAGGGCTGTTAATTTCCAACGTATAGAGCATCGTTCAACGCATCTACAAAGTTTAAAGTTTCGAGGCTCCCACAGCTATTGGCTTCTGAGGATTCTAGTTCTGGTTATAATTGCGCTCCAGAGGGGACGGGCGGTCACGCCGTTCGAGAAAGCTGCAATACTTCAGGGTGAATCTCACACTACAAAAGCCTCTGGCGGCTCAAGTTGGCTGGCACTGATGGGTTTTTGTGGGAGCCAGTAAAAGGACTCGTTACCGGAAAAAGTAAACCGCATACAGGCGAAAGTAAAATAGTCTTTATTTTGCATTTTTACCGCTGCAATGCTTCAGCCTTTTGCTGGGATATCACCACTGCGGATTGTCTGCCAGCAAGGCTTCAGCATCCTCGGCTCGCAGCGGCTTGGAAAAAAAATAGCCCTGCCCGTATTCGCATTGCAGCGCCCAGAGTTGCACCAGCTGCTTCTCTGTTTCCACCCCTTCCGCCACCACATACATTCCCAAATTGTGAGCGAGCGTCACAATAGCTCGCACAATTTCTGAATTCTCGTCATCCCCAGACATCTCCATGACAAAAGACCTGTCAATCTTCAGCGTATTGATAGGAAAGCGGTGCAGATAGCTCAAAGAAGAGTAGCCAGTCCCGAAATCATCCACGCACAAATTAATATTCCGGTCTCGCAGCTTCTCCAGCACTTCAGCGGCGGCGGCGGCATTTTCCATCAGCACGCTTTCCGTGATCTCCAGCTTCAAACAAGCGGGAGAAATGCCGGTCAGCCGCAAAATTGCGTCAATTTGCGGGAGCAGATCCGGTTGCGACAGCTGTTTGCCAGAGAGATTGACGCTCATGGTCAGTTCCTGCCGGTCGGGAAATTGCTCCTGCCACCGGTGCAGCTGCTGGCACGCCTCCAGCAACACCCACGCCCCCAGAGGTACAATCATCCCAGTTTCTTCTGCCACTGGAATAAATTCTGTCGGTGAAATCAGACCCCGTTCTGGGTGCCGC
>CAZJNL010000031.1:0-14104 GCA_964546515.1 uncultured Oscillatoria sp. | reverse complement strand
AAACTGACTCCGGGCTTTATTGAGTGGCTGCAAAAAATGGTGGAACCGAATGTCAAACAGCGCTATCCTAACGCAGCTGAAGCTCTAGACGCTCTAATTCCCCTTCAGGTGCTTCGCCCTGCAGAAACTTCTAAGGTGCCGGTGGTTGCTGCCGGTTTGCTAGCGGTGAGTGTGGCTCTATGCGTGCCGGTTGTAATGAAATTTAGCGAATCAGCAGTTGAATCGCAGAAAGTAGAAAAAATGAATGCTGGAGCAGTGACTGTTACCGCAGACCCAAAATCAGTGAAGAATATAGACAGCATCTCACTGAATCAAAAATGGGTGTACTTTTCCGTCAAACCTAACTGGGATATTCCAGAAAATCCAGACCCACACAAAATCGTTACTTGCCAGCTATTCGATGGAGCGGGAATCCTTGTAGCAATGGATCAATCCATATTCGATGCTGCCTATCCACTACCCGATCAATTATCTTGCTGGTATAACTTTAAAGAGTTTGACCGTCCTGGCGATTGGACGTTTAAATTTTATGTAGGCAACGTAGCGGGGCAAAAAAAAGTGTTAGTGCTAGACAGGTAGCCAGAAAACATAATAAAGGAAGAAGGAAGAAGGAAGAATTATTCCGCCTTCCGTCTTCCGCTTTCTTCCGTCTGCGCCACAGGCGTTAGTTAGGGCAGAGGCTCTGCTGGATATACGGTTCAGAAAATCACTATCATTTATATTTATTGTGCCTGGGCTGACATTGTATTGACCAAACATTGAGACCTGTAAGTCCCATATAAGGCACAAGAGTAAGAGTCCTGCTGTCAATTTCGCAAACCTGACTTCGGAGGATAGCCTCAGACATATCTTTTTTTATTTCTTGCTGACTGAAGTCTGGGATTGGTTGGAGGGTGTACACCATTCCGAGGTAACTCTTGTACTGAGTATCTTTAGCTTGGGCGATCATAAGAACTCTATGGGTAATGTTATAACCCCAATAATCCATATCAGCTTCCAGATTATGCCAATTCTCGGACATTGGTGACAAAATTCTGTAGCTGTATCTCCCTGTATCCCTGATTCCCACACCCAGTTTTTCAATGGAATCGCTAAAATAACCTCTCTCTGTAAAGTACGCTTGCTGGGCGCGGTT
Organism: uncultured Oscillatoria sp.; assembly: GCA_964546515.1. GTDB lineage: Bacteria > Cyanobacteriota > Cyanobacteriia > Cyanobacteriales > Oscillatoriaceae > Oscillatoria. Next base: position 12,969 of record CAZJNL010000031.1, on the reverse strand, counting down.
CAGTGCGTTAATATTGTGCATTGCGCCAGGATCGTTTATCGTTTCTATTAATTTTGCCAGGGTGCCATCAACCAGAAACCTATTGGACTTGAAATCGTACAAAGGCAATATCAAGTTCACAATAACGCCACTGTAAATTAAAATCCGCAACAGCAGCCCTTTCAGGGAAAACCCCTGGATATCATTTTTCTTGAAGGAAGATTGCTGCCACTTAGCTTTGGCTTCGACTTGCATGGGATGTTCCTCCTATAATCACCGGCTCTGTGGGTTGCCAGACAGCTTAGCTCTCAGGCTTGGGAGAGCCTGCTTGTAAGTATAGCTTACCCATTTTGCGACTGTAATATAGCAAGTCTAAAGTTTTTGTGAAAGGCGGGTGTGCGGAACGCCTAATGCCCTTGTCTCTACAGGCGGTGACAGTCGCTGTCACGGGAGCATCCCCTTTTTGCAAAGATTTTCGCCCCCTCACCCCCCAAGGCACCCCTCTCCCCTTGATGAGGTACAAATTTTAAATTTAAAATTGGGTGGGTTACGCAACGCTTACCCACCCTACAGTTTTAGCAGCCGGCACAGCGCACCTGAAAGCTATTCCAAAGTGAGTACCGTCAGCACTTGCGGCGGTGTAGCATCGGGGGGATACAAGAAATCTACCCGCACTAAACGCTCCTCTCCCGCTGCTAAATTCAGCTTCACAATCGGGTCGAGAACCTGACCGAAACGGTGCCACAAATGCAGATAGCGAGTCACCGGCTTCCCGCCGTCATCATTATCGCGCAGCCGCACCGTACCCCGGAAAAACGGAAAATTCAAAGGCGGTTTCTGGAAGCGCAAACCTCCCTTGCTCAGTCTGTCTTCCTTCAGCGGCGTTTCCACCTTCAGCGCCACAGTTTGAGCTTTGCCGGTGGGGTTGAAAAGCGGCAAACTTAGGTCGTAGCGAACCGCATAATTCCCGTGCGCTTCGTAAGCAGTATCTGGATAGCGCACCAGCATTTTCGCAGCTTGCACTTGATTGGTGCCGAGTCGCCCACCCCGCAGAGTGCTGATAGCATAAGATAAGCCTTTCCCCGGTTGAGGAATGGTGAGATTCTTCCCACCGGCATCAACAAGCAGCGCTTCCCATTTAGAACCTGACTGCACGCCGCCAACCCGCCCGTAAATCAGCTTACCCCCGGTTGCTGAAGGGGGTGTTGGGGTTTGTTCGCGAGGACCGGCAAAACCGCCGGTGTCTAGCAAATTCTGCCATTCTTCCAGAGTGGGGGCGCGTTCGCTACCGTCAGGATTTTTCTTAGCAAACATCGTCAAACTGGCAACGTAAACCCTGCCACTGCTGTTCAGATCCATAAAGGTAGACCGGCCATTTATTGGCTTCTCCAAACCTCGCACCGGCGTGGGGTGATTCAGCAACATCCGGCTTTCCCCCGGCGGAATCACTAATTGCTCCGGAAAATCCGCTTGTCTTATTCCCCGCAACACATTATCTACAGCCCGAATGCCGGGACCAGAATAAACCTCGCCGCTGGGATTTTCCTGCATAGCAGGCTTTTCTTTAAACGGCGCTTCTTGCATCTGATAGCTCGCCGCCTGCAACACCTCCAAAGTCACCGGCTTTGTGCCTGGATTGTGGACGATCAAGCCGGTGTAAAGCGTCTGCAAATCCTTGGGAGTGTGCGTGTGGTGGTGAGCAAATAGGGTAAATTCTCCCTCAAAAGGAAAGTTGAGATGAGCCGCCGGCACCTTTTTCCCATCTGGGGGAAAGGTGGAGAGCAAAATTCCCTCTGTTTTCACCCATTCCGGGCTGTTGCTGTTAAACATCGGCACGGCATCCAACTTGCCGGGTAGCGCTCGCACCTCATTTAATTGCACAATTTCTTGGGGTGCCGGTTTCGCTTGGGAAGACGCAGGAGGAGATGCCGGTTTGGCGGAAGACTCAGCAGAACTCGCGCACCCAGAGATTTGGGGAATCGCCAGAGTCAGCAGCAGGGGGGCGACACTCGCCAGCAGTTTCTTTTTGTTCCGAACGATTCGCATATCTGTTAGAAAGCCGCAGCCATTTTTAAACTTGATATCTGAGATTTTACTTTTGTTCCGACCGGCTCGCACAGCTGTTTTTTTCCGCACCGGCAGGTTAAAAAGTCCGCGCATGCGGACGCAAGTTTGTATAGCCCCAGACTAAAGTCTGGTAGCTCACCACGCCAGCGCCATCCCATCCCCACGGGGTTCTGACGCCGCTACGAATACGCCATTTTGCCGCAGAATAATCTGCCCGCGACCAAATTGTCCCGTTTGGGTGACAGTGGAGCCAGCCGGCAAATTGCCAATATATATATCGTGCCCCCGGTTCGTCAGTTCCCGCACCACCGGCTCGGGCACCGCCGATTCGAGCACGACTTGATTGCCGGCGACAAACTGCCACCGGGGCGCATCCAGGGCAGCTTGGGGATTCATGCCGTAATCCACCAGATTCACCACGACTTGCACGTGCCCCTGGGGCTGCATTGGCCCGCCCATGACGCCAAATGGCCCCACCGGCACCCCATCCCGCGTCAGAAACCCCGGAATAATCGTGTGCAAGGGGCGCTTTGCCGGTGCGAACTGGTTCGGGTGCCCGGGTTGCAGCGTGAAACCGGCACCCCGATTTTGCAAGGCAATGCCGGTGCCTGGAATCAGAATGCCGCTGCCGAAACCCATATAATTTGATTGGATGAAGGAAACCATCAGCTCAGAGTCCGCTGCAGCCACATAGACGGTGCCGCCTTTGGGCAATCCGGGATTAGCCTGGGGAATGGCTTTTTCTCCTATCAACTGACGGCGAGATGCGGCGTATCTTTTATCTAGGAGTTGCTCCACCGGCACCTCCATGCAACTCGGATCGGCGGCGTGTCGGCTCACATCTGCAAAAGCCAGTTTCATCGCTTCTATTTGCAGGTGGTAGCTTTCCGCTGACTCCCGGTGCGGAAACTGCGGAAATCGGGTTTCTTTAAGAAACCTGGTTTCTTCAAGAAACCGGGTTTCTCGCAATTCTCCTAAGTCGAACCCCTCCAGAATGTTGAGCGCCATCAGCGCCGCCAATCCTTGGGTGTTGGGCGGCATTTCCCAAACCGTCAATCCGCGATAGTCGGTTGAGATGGGCGTCACCCAGTCCGCTTGGTGGGCTGCCAAGTCAGCTAAACTCAGAAAGCCGCCGCTGGCGGATGCGAAGTTGGCGATTTGCTCAGCAAGTTTGCCGCTGTAGAAACTTTCGGTGCCGGTGGCGGCAATTTCTCGCAGTGTCTGCGCGTGCGCCTGACTCCGCCAGATTTCTCCTGCAGCCGGTGCTCGCCCGCCGGGGAAAAATACCTGCTTGAATGGCTCGAATTCTGTGCCGGTGAGGGGCAAATAAATTTGTTCGGCGGATTTCCACGTTTGCGCCACCACCGGCGACACCGGGAAACCCTCCTCGGCGTATCGGATTGCCGGTGCGAACAGCTCCTCGAACGGCAAACTCCCCCAGCGCTCCCACAGCGCCCGCCAAGCGGATACGGCTCCCGGCACCGTCACCGGCAGCCAGCCATAGTAAGGGATTTTCTCATTACCATAAAAATGGTTTGCTGTCAAGCCCTGGCAGCTCCTGCCTGAGGCATTCAGTCCGTGCAATTGGCCATCCCAGACGAGGGCGAAGGCGTCCGAGCCGGTGCTGTTAGCGGTGGGCTCAACCACAGTCAGGGTAATGGCCATTGCAATGGCCGCATCGACCGCGTTCCCCCCAGCCCAGAACATCTCCATACCGGCAAGGGTAGCCAGGGGCTGGCTCGTCGCCACGGCACACCGGCTGCCCACGATCACTCTTCGGGCGGAGGGGTAGGGGTAGTCACTCAGGTTTCCTAGATGCATTGCCTTCAATTAAATCCAGTTGATTAATTATTTTCTCGTTTCGGGGCTGCTAATAGCAGTAGGGGGCGCTATTGACGCACCCTACAAAGTTCTGGTCATTGAACACCCTGTTTAATAAAATCACTTTTTTCTTTCCCTTAGCTTGCAGGAATTCTTTAAGAGTTTTCTACCGCCTTGAACCCACTGGATGCCGGTTGAAGGGAAAAACTGAAGAATTTTTTTTGCTGGCGGGCGCTTGGATCTGCCTGAAACCTTTGCCTGCGGGAAAAACGAGAGCTTTTAAGCTTTTCCCTGAGGCAGACTGGGGCTGAAGTGCCGGTGGGAGGGCACCCTCTAGGACTGGGTATTTTTTCCCAGAAGGTCAACTAAGACTTACCGACTCCCAGTTGCTGTTTTGAGCTTTCCAACTGTTCCCAGAGTGCCTCAATGTCTTCCCAGGCTTGCTCTAGAGACAGCTTCCCACCGCTGGCTAAACAGCTTATGTAGGACACCCGCTGGGCAAATTCCTGCAAATTGGCGTTGAAGACGATATTCTGTGGCGTCCCCTGGCCATAGTAGCGGCTGTGAGGATACAGAAAACCCGAACTACCTGCCATGATCATACCCTCCGGCTCGAGCAATACTACTTCTATTCTTACTGTGCTCTCCGATTTCTGGAGTCTCAGTGATGGCAGTCTGGGAGCAACTGTGACAATTTTAGGGAAAAATAGTGATGGCAGTCTGCGATTGTATGTGATCGGAAGCATCTCCATGTGCGATCCGCGTCACAATAGGGGTGTGGGCCCAGGGGGGCTGGGGGCTTTTCTACCCGCCGCAGTTCGCAACGCTTGCAAGGTTGGATCAACATCTTTCCCCCCCTTGCCCATGCTGTCCCAGCGGACAGCCTTCTTCTGCTTAAGACTTGTCTACAGTCAGAGCGCAACTGAGCGGGAAAAACTGCGCTCTGAGTTGCTAGATGCCATCGCTCTGATGGAAAAGTCACACAAGGGGCTGAGCGAGGGCGATCCGAGTGTGAAGCTACCGGGGAACCCGTCAAAAGCGGTGAAGGCGATGTACTTTGAGCCACCTTTGAATTTAGACAGACAGCTGCGGGACTACATTCAAGAGGTTAGAGCGCTAGCAGCCGCCACGGATACTGAACTGACGGCAGACAATCCCCATCTGCGCTACATTCTCAATGCCGCTTCCACGGAATTATCAGCTCTCGGATTGTGGTGGAAAAGCATGGCGGGACACTCAAGTGCGTGTCCGAACCGGGACAGGGGACAGAGTTTTGGGTTGAGCTGCCGGTGCGCCACTGCCGGCAATCCGCCTGTGCGATTCAAAGTCGGTGCAATCAGTTACAGCTGAGGAGGTAGGGTGCGTTCCCCGTCTGAAAGCACTCCATCAGTGGGGTGATCCTTTGAGGGAACGCACCCTACTGCACTGCAATTCCTGTAAAATACACGCACAAATATTTGTGGGATTTTAATCTATTAGCTTGGCTCACCTAGATGACCTACTTCGAGCTGAATGAAATCACCCAAATTGGGGCAATAAGCGCCGCAGCGGTCAACATCAGCGGTCGCCAGCGGATGCTGCTCGCCGGCACAGCACTGCTATCTGCAAGACTTGTTTGGAGCCTGGACAGAGCTGAGCGGGAAAAATTGCGCTCTGAGCTGCTGGATGCCATCGAGCTGATGGAAAGGTCACACAGCGGACTGATTGGTGGTGACACCAGCATGAATTTGCCCGAACAGCTCTCACCGGCACTCAGGGCGATGTACTTTGATCCGCCTGTACATCTAGACATACAGATACGCAACTATATCGCTGAAGTTAGAGCCTTGGCGAGTGCGCTAGATGCGGATCTGACGCCAGATTGCCCGCATTTGCGCCTCATTCTTAGCGCTGCTGAAGCGCAATTGCCGGAAAGCTTGGATGCAGTCGTCAGTCAGTATCAGAAGGAGCGCGAAGAGGAACAGCTGGCGGTCGCTTTTGAGCTAGCTGAACTGCGCGAACGAGTCGCCGCCGCTGAACAAGCAGCCCAAACTAAAACTGAAGAATTAGAACAAGCCCTGTGCCAACTGCAGCAGACGGAGATGCGACTGGCTCTGGCGGAAAAAATGGCCGGCCTAGGTCAAATAGTCGCTAATGGGGCTTCCGATCTCAACAATCCTGTCAACTTCGTCTGCGCTACCCTCATCCACGCGCACAAGTACGCCCTCGATCTGATTGACCTGCTTCGCCTCTACCAGAAGCACTATCCCAATCCCCATCCCGAAATTCAATCTCGCACTCAAGGGATTGACTTTGAATTGCTGATTAAGGAACTGCCCAAAATGCTGTCCTCAATGAAAAAGAGTGCCGGTCGCATTCGCGAGATTGTTATTACTTGGCGTCACTTATTCCGGCTTAATGAAGCGCCCATTGAGCCGGTGGATATTCACTCGGTCATTGAGAGGGCGCTATTAATGGGGCAAAATCGCCTGAAAGCTAAGTCCTGGCGTCCTGAGATTCAAGTTGTTAAAGAGTTGGGAGCGCTGCCTTTGGTGGAGTGCTGCGGTGATCATATGAACCTGGTTTTTATGAAGCTCCTCAGTCATGCAATTGACGCTTTGGAAAAGGGGAATAGGGCACCGAGAACCGGGAGTGGGAAAGGGAAGCAATCCCCTGCGATACTGTCCCAGTCGCCTACTATTTGGATTCGCACGGAAATGTTGCGCCCCGATTGCGTCACCGTGCGGATTGCCGATAATGGCCCGGGCATGACAGAAGAAGTAAAGGAACGGTTATTTGACCTCTCGCTGGCCACAAAAATGCTCGGAGAGGGCGCGGGGTTGGGATTGGTGACAAGCTCCCAGATTGTGGTTCACAAATATGGGGGGGCGATCTGGTGCGTGTCTGAACCGGAACAGGGTGCGGAGTTCTGGATTGAGCTGCCGGTGCGCCACCTGCAGAGTGCGGGCATTCCGGCCACTTCTCAAGAACTTTAAAATACCATCTAGTGGCTTTACAGAAACTTTAAAATTTGTCGGGTAAGACTGTACTATAATTGACGGCTATTCCCCTGTTTGCATGGCTGCCATTCTTCACAACTTTTTAACAATTTTTTGCCAACTCAGATGATACCTTATAGAGTAAGGCTTGCCTTACTGGACGGTTTCTTTAAATCTGGAGTTAGCAGTCCTGAAAAAGGCCACTGCGAACCTCGCCCGAGTCACTGAAAATCCTGAGAGATAATTTTACATATCTTTACATAAAGCCGGTTGAGGGGGGGAAAACTAAAATTTCCCAGCGGCTTTATTGAGCTAATATTTTCAAATAACCTTTTTTTGGCCTGTGGAGGAGAGAGCGAGATGAAAATCAAGGAAAAACTTATTCTGGGTTACTTAACCGTTGCCTTACTGGCGCAAGGGGTTGGATGGGTTGGCCTGCAAGGAATCCAGAAAACTCACAGGGCATTCGAGCGAGTGGTCGGTGAAAGCCTGCCGGTGCGTGATGGGGTGGAGGAGTTGAAGTTTGCAGTGAGCGCGGTCGTTGCGTCGAGCCGTGAAATCGGTTTCATTCAACCGGAAATTTTTAACTCCAAACCCACTCACAAATATGCCAGCTATCCAGCGGAAGAGACAGAGGCAGACCTGGACACCGAAAGTTTAGAATCAGCCCTCAAAGAATACCGGGAATGTTTGAGAAGATATCAGGCGCTTTCTTTGGCAGAACCGAGCCAGATGCTCCTGAGAGATAAAATTATAGTTGCAGGAGAAGAAGTTGTTGATTTGGCCCACCAAATCGTAGAATTAAAAGAGCGAGGGGCCTCAAGATTTGCTTTGCGGGCCAAAGAAAAGGAGTTGGAAGAATCCAGAAAAATCTTCCAAGAGTCTGTGCGAGAATCTCTATACAAGGTGCGCAAAGACTTGGCCAGCCAAAAAACTGAAATAAGAGACATCACGGGCGCTGCTAGATGGACGATAGGGCTGGCGGGCTTATTCACCTTATTGACAGCCACAATCATTGGTTTCTCTCTCTCATTTTCCATAGCGCATCCCATCAGCCAGCTGAAAGATGCCGCTGTGGCCATAGGCAGGGGCAAGCTGAAAACCAGAATCAAACTTTCTACAAAAGATGAGCTGGGCGCACTAGCAGATGCTTTCAATAAAATGGCCGATGACTTGCAGCACATCACCTCGTATCTGGTTAAAATTTGTGAAAGTATGGTAGAATCACTAATTGTGGTGACGCCAGAGGGCAAGATCCGGTCTGCCAACAAAGCGACCTCTCATCTGTTGGGATATCGCAGAAGGGAGTTGTTTGGACGCCACCTCAGTATGATTTGGCCAGAAGCCGACGTTCTGCTGCAGGGGGTCAACTTTGATAAGTTACTTGAAAAAGGATTTCAAAATATAGAGACAGCATACCTTTCAAAAACTGGCCAAAAAATGCCGGTGCTGCTTTCAGCTTCAGTGATGCGAACTTCCAAAGGCCAAGTTAAGGGGATAGTTTGTGTGGCGCAAGATATCACCGACCGGCTGCGGGCGGAAGACGAACTCGCGCAATCCTTGTCTCTGGTGCGGGCGACGCTAGAAGCCAGTGCGGATGGCATTTTGGTGATTAACCAACAGGGAAAAATAGCGGTGTATAACCAAAAATTTGTAGATATGTGGCGGATTCCAAAGTCCGTTATCGCCACGCAGGATGACAGCCAAGCGCTGGCGTTTGTTTTGGAGCAGCTAAAACACCCCTCAGCGTTTATCGCCAAAGTAAGACAGCTGTACGATCAACCGGATGTAGAATCTTTCGATATCCTTGAATTTAAGGATGGGAGAGTCTTCGAGCGCTATTCCCAGCCTCAGCGGACAGGAGGAAAAATCTCTGGCAGAATCTGGGGCTTTCGCGATATAACCCAGCGCAAGCAGGCAGAAGAAATCATTCGCTACCAGGCTTTTCACGACCAGCTGACCGGCTTGCCCAACCGGATGCTGTTCAGCGACCGGCTGTCGGTATCGCTGGCAAACGCTCGCCGCACCCAAGGCAAGCTGGCTGTGATGTTTCTGGATTTAGATCGCTTCAAAACCATCAACGACACCCTGGGGCATGCGGTTGGCGACCAGCTGTTACAACAGGTTGCTCAACGACTGATGAACTGTCTGAGGGAAGTTGACACCGTTGCCCGCTGGGGGGGCGACGAATTCACCCTGCTGTTGCCTCAAATCAGCTCTAGAGACGATGCCGCCAACATCGCCCACCGAATTCTAGCCGCCTTAAAGCCAACCTTTCATATCGAACAGCACCAGCTGCATGCCAGCAGCAGCATTGGCATCGCGCTCTATCCCTGTGACGGCGAAGATGCCGAAACCCTACTCAAGAATGCCGATGCGGCACTGTACCGCGCTAAAGAGCGTGGCCGGAATAACTGTCAGTTCTACACCGGCGCGATCAATGAGGGAGCCTCTGAGTTGCTGACGCTGGAAAATAGACTGCACCGCGCCCTAGAGCGGGGAGAATTTGCGCTCTACTACCAGCCCAAGGTCAACATCAACACCTGGCAAATCACCGGCACAGAGGCTTTGGTGCGCTGGCTGCACCCGGAACAGGGTGTAGTTTCTCCCCACATATTTATGCCCCTGGCAGAGCAAAACGGGCTGATTGTACCCCTCGGCGAATGGGTATTGCAGGCAGCCTGCGCCCAAAATAAAGCTTGGCAGGATGCGGGGCTGACACCGCTGCGGGTGGCGGTTAACTTGTCCCCTCGGCAGTTCCAGCAACCTAACTTAGTTGAAATGGTAGCGCGAGTTTTGGAGCAAACCGGGCTAGAACCGCAATTTTTAGAGTTAGAAATCTCTGAACCTGTTGCCATGAAGAATGCCGACCTGACCCGGACAATTCTGAGTAACTTTAACGATATGGGAGTCCGCCTTACTGTGGATGATTTTGGCATAGGTTACGCTTCCCTCAGCTATCTGAAAAACTTGCCCCTCCACACGCTGAAAATTGACAAATCCTTGGTGGGCGAGCTGACTGCCGATCCCTATGATGTGGCGCTCGCCACTGCGGTGATTGCCCTGGGGCGCAGACTGAATCTGAGCGTCGTGGCAGAGGGGGTGGAAACCAAGGAGCAATTAGACTGCTTGCGAGGGCTGGAATGTGAAGAAATCCAGGGTTACTTGTTCAGCCGGCCCCTGCCGGCTGAAGAGGCTGGGAAAGTCCTGCAAAACTCCCATTCGAAATGTACAGCAGATTGCAACTGAGTGAGGTACAGATATTAGATCCCCCCCTAGCCCCCCCTTAAAAAGGGGGGGAACATATTCCTCGTTCCCAGGCTCCGCCTGGGAACGAGGAATATGGTGATATCGCGTAACATAAATCCCTCTGCCTGAGAAGTTCCTCTATTAAAGACCGGCGGCAGATTCAATAATCCCCTCTGCATGATTAACTAGCAAGCGCAACTCCTCCACCATTTCCACACCGGCAGACTGCCACAAACCCCGCTGGTGCGCCTCTAGCAACCGTTCCGCCATATCTCGCAGCGCCCACGGATTCTTCAGCTCAATGAACTCCCGCACAGCCGGCTCCAACAAATACGCCTTCGCCACCCCCTCATACATAAAATCTCCCACACAGCGAGCCGTAGCATCATAAGCAAATAAATAATCCACCGTCGCCGCCATCTCAAAAGCGCCCTTGTAACCGTGACGCATCACCCCAGCAATCCACTTGGGATTCACCACCCGCGAGCGGTACACCCGCGCAATTTCCTCCTGCAACCGGCGCACCTTCGGATTTTCCGGCATCGAATTATCCCCGAAATAGGTGTGGGGATTCTTCCCAGTTATCGCCCGCACAGCCACAGTCAACCCCCCTTGGAACTGGTAATAGTCATCCGAATCCAGCAAATCGTGCTCCCGGTTGTCCTGATTGTGCAGCACAACTTGCATCCCTTTCAAACGCCGCTCAAAAGCTTCCGGGGCTGCGATCCCCCCCTGCCCCCCCTTAAAAAGGGGGGGTAAAATCCCATCTTGACCCCTCTTATTAAGGGGAGGTGAAACCCCATCTTGCCCCCTCTTATTAAGGGGGGGTGAAACCCCATCTTGCCCCCCCTTATTAAGGGCGGGTTGGGACGGAGCTCCAGTGCCGGTGTAAGCGTAGCTACTCCAGTTAATATAAGCGCGGGCTAAATCTTCATCATCCGTCCAGTTTTGCGCCTCAATTAAACCTTGCAAACCGGCACCGTAAGCCCCCGGTTTAGAGCCAAAAATCCGGTATCGGGCTCGCAACTGCGCCCCCATCTCGTCCAAACCGGCATCTCGCCACAGCTGCGCCTCCTCCCTAACCGCAGCCGCCAGAGGATTTTGCTCCGCCGGCTCATCCAAACCGGCAACCGCCGCCACAGCTGCATCAAACAAATCAATCAAATTGGGAAACGCATCCCGAAAAAACCCAGAAATCCTCAAAGTCACATCCACCCTCGGACGCCCCAACACCCGCACCGGCAGGATTTCAAAATCCACCACCCGCCGCGAAGGCCCATCCCAAACCGGCCTCACCCCCAGCAGCGCCAGCGCCTCTGCGATATCATCCCCGCCCGTGCGCATCGCAGAAGTCCCCCACACCGACAGCCCCAGCCTTTTGGGAAACTCCCCATTTTCCTGCGCGTAGCGCTCAACCAGCGCCTCCGCCGCCTTGCGCCCCACATCCCACGCCGTTTCCGTAGGCACAGCCCGGATATCCACCGAGTAAAAATTGCGCCCCGTAGGCAACACCTCAGGGCGTCCCCGCGTCGGTGCGCCGGCGGGTCCGCTTGGCACAAAGCAACCATCCAACCCGCGCAGCAACTGAGTGATTTCCCCCTCCGTTTGCTGCAAAGCCGGCAGCAGCCAGTCGCGTATCCACTCCAACTCCCGCTGAGTAGCACTTCCCGCAACCCCCTTCTCAGCAACAGATTCATCTGCGTTTATCAGCGTGCATCTGCGGTTGCAATTTTCCATTAACTCTTCCACCAACTCAGCCGCTTCTTCCTCCAACAGCGAAATCGCATCACCAATAATCATCCTCTTATCTTTTGGCAATTTGCCTTTTTGCATATCATCTAAAATCTCTTGGGACGGGTCAGCTGTCAGCGGGTCAAAATCCAGCCCCCAATCCTGAGCCAAAGCGCGGGTTAGCCCCAGACGACCGGCACCCGGATGGCGGGCCACAGCCACAATCAAATCCCGCAGCTGCCGCCCTTCAGGACACCGCCCAAAAATGTGCAAACCGTCCCTAATCTGCGCCTCTTTCAACTCGCACAGATAGCCATCTATTTGATTTTGGATTTTGGATTTTGGATTTTGGAGTTCCTCCTTTTGTATTCCCAAATCCTCGTGCAAATTTTCTCGCAAAACCAGCTCCGATATCCGCTCCCGAATCACCGGCAGCCGCTTGGGGTCTAAACTCTCAGCCTCATAAAACTCATCAACCAGACCTTCCAGCTGCTGCAAAGGGCCATAAAGCTCAGCGCGAGTCATCGGCGGCGTCAAATGGTCTACAATCACCGCCTGCGCTCGCCGTTTAGCTTGAGCACCTTCCCCCGGATCGTTAACAATAAAAGGATACAAGTGCGGCAGCGGGCCCAGCGCCACCTCCGGATAGCAGCACTCAGACAGCGCCACACTCTTACCCGGCAACCATTCCAGATTCCCGTGCTTTCCCACATGCAATATCGCCTGCGCCCCAAAGTGCTGCCGCAGCCAATAATAAAACGCCAAATAATTGTGAGGGGGCTCTAAATCGGGGGCGTGATAATTTAAAGACGGGTCAGCCTCATAACCCCGTGCCGGTTGAATCCCCACAAACACATTTCCCAATTCAATCCCCGAAATAGCTATCTCTTCCTTCTCTTTTTCCTGACGTAGCACAGGCGTCGAGCCTGTGCCTTCCCCAAAAACCCCCCAGCGCTCACCAATCCCCTTCTGGACTTCCACCGGCAGCGAAGCGAAATAGTCCCCGTACTCCTCAACAGACAGCCGGTGGCGAACTCCCCGCCAGCAGCTTTCTGGATCGTTCGTCACCCCTGCAGTCAGTCGGGCGATTAACTCATCCCCTGTGGCGGGCGGGTTTTCAACGCCATACCCAGCGTGCTGCAGC
>CAZJNL010000030.1:0-14178 GCA_964546515.1 uncultured Oscillatoria sp. | reverse complement strand
GCTGGTTCAAGGCGGGGGCTTGTGGGTGGGAGAAACTTCGCCAGTTACGATTGCCAACAGTACCTTTTCTGGGAACCAAGCAACAGATGCTGCCGGCACCAGCGGGTTGGGTGGGGCGATAATGCTCAACAATGGTTCCAATCCAACCACTATCACCAACACGACGTTTGCCTACAATCACGCCGGCTTTCAGGGTGGGGCGTTTTGGGGGGGCGGTGCGATCACAACTCTGAAAAATACAATTGTTGCCTACAATACGGCGGCAAATGGGGGCAATCCTTGGAATATTAAGCAACACACCGGCACTCAATTCACCGATGGCGGAGGGAATATTCAGTGGCCACCAAAAAATGTTTCTGACCCCTCTGATGTTAATGTAACAGCGAGTGTGACGCTTGTCGATCCATTGCTTGGCCCCTTGCAAAATAATGGCGGGCCAACTTTCACTCACGCCCTACTTGCGGGAAGTCCTGCAATTAATGCCGGTGTGGCAGGGGAAACATTAGATCAGCGGGGCGTCACCCGGGTTAATACGGATATTGGTGCTTTTGAGCAGTTTCAGGTTGAGTTTACCAACACCACCTCTAATGCTAATGAACCGGCTAGCGGTTCTGCCACTCAAAATATCCAAGTTCAACTCAGCCAACCGGCAGGTTTTGACCTAACTGTGCCTTACACGGTGACGGGGGGTACTGCCACCAGTGGCACTGATTTTACTGCCCCTACCGGCACGATTACCATACCCGCCGGCACTACTGCGGTAAATATCCCGCTTCAGATATTGGCAGACAGTCAGACTGAACCTGCAGAGACGGTGCAGCTGACTCTCAGCACACCGGCTGCCACTTATCTCTTGGGCGCAAATACTGCCCACACGCACACGATTAATGCCAACTCAGCACTCAATCAACCCCCCACTTTTACCAGCACTGCGGTGACAGCTGCCACCGAAGATATTGCCTACACCTACAATATCAGCACGGCAGATCCCGATACGGGTGACACTTTAACAATTAGTGCTACTACCCTACCTGCTTGGCTGACTTTCACCGACAGTGGTAATGGCACCGGCACCCTAACCGGCACACCCACCAACGCTCAAGTCGGCACTTACAATGTGGTGTTGCGGGTATCCGATGGCACGGCAAATGTTGACCAGAATTTCACGATTGCCGTGGCGAATGTCAACGATGCGCCGACTTTAGCTTCCCCCATCCCTGACACAACTGCGGCGGAAGACACCGCCTTCAGCTTGACAATCCCAGCTTCTACTTTCTCGGATGTGGATGCCGGTGACACTTTAACCTACTCAGCCACATTAGCTAACGGTTCTCCTTTACCAAGCTGGCTGACTTTTAATGCGGCGACTCGCACTTTCACCGGCACTCCCACTAACAGCGATGTCGGCAACCTCAGCATTTCAGTACGAGCTACCGATACTGCCGGTGCCTTTGTCAGCGATACCTTTAATTTGGCAGTCGCCAACACCAACCATGCGCCGACACTCGTCACCCCCATTCCTGACAGAACTGCCGCGCAAGATACCGCCTTTACTTTCCTATTGCCTGTTTCTACCTTCTCTGATGTCGATGCCGGCGATACTTTAACTTACTCAGCCAGATTAGCTGACGGTTCTCCTTTACCAAGCTGGCTCACATTTAATGCGACTACCGGCACCAACACCTGCACTCCCACTAACAGCGATGTCGGCACAATTTCGCTGCAACTTACGGCGACAGATAATGCCGGTGCCAGCGCCAGTGACATTTTCAATTTGACAGTCACTGCAGCAACGCCTACTTCTGGCGAATCTTGCCTTTGCGATCAATTCCCCACCCCCGATTTTAGCACCGGCACCGCGACTCCCAACCCCGTCGCGCAAACCATCAATGGCACAGAAGCAAACGACAGCCTCAACGGCAACCTCGCAGGCGAAGCTATCAATGGTTTGGGTGGCAATGACACCCTCGCTGGCAATGGTGGCAATGACAACTTAGACGGGGGGAGTGGCAATGACTTGATCTACGGCAATCAGGGCGCTGACTTCGCCAATGGCGATCTTGGCAATGATACCATTTATGGGGGCCAGGACAATGACACTTTATTAGGCGGAGCCGGCAATGATATCCTTCTGGGAGACTTGGGCAACGATACCCTGATTGGGGGTGACGGCAATGACCTTTTGTTCGGCAACGCTGGCGCTGATTTTATAGACGGAAACTTGGGCGACGATACTATTTATGGAGGCATGGACAGTGACACTTTATTAGGCGGAGCCGGCAATGATATCCTTCTGGGAGACTTGGGCAACGATACCCTGATTGGGGGTGACGGCAATGACCTTTTGTTCGGCAACGCTGGCGCTGATTTTATAGACGGAAACCTGGGCGACGATACTATTTATGGAGGCATGGACAGTGACATCCTCAAAGGCGGTGCCGGCAATGATATTGTCCTGGGCGACATCGGCAATGACACCATCTGTGGCGGTGACGGCGCGGATCTTTTATTCGGCAACACCGGCGCTGATTTGATAGATGGGTGTGCGGGTAATGACACCATCAATGCCGGCAAAGACAACGATACCCTGATGGGCAACACTGGCAGCGATCTCCTCTATGGCGACGCCGGCAATGATTTTGTCGGCGGCAACGAAGGCGCTGACACCCTCAATGGCGGTGACGGCAATGACACCCTCAATGGCGGCAAAGATAATGACATCCTCACGGGTGGCAGTGGCGATGACTTGCTGCGCGGAGATTTCGGCAACGACACCCTGACTGGCGGTGGCGCTCGCGACACGTTTGTCTTGACACAAGGCTACGGAAGTGATATAATACTAGACTTCCAAAATGGGGAAGATTTGCTGGGATTAGCCGGCGGTCTTACTTTCAGTCAGCTCACAATTACCCAAAGCAACAGTGCCACTTTAATTAGTATTGCCAGCAGCGGTGAACTCTTGGCATCCCTTCAGGGGGTGCAAAGCAATCTGATCGGGGTTGAGGATTTTACCCTCATCTAAAACAGGGTGACATAACTTATTCTTCGGAAACCTTCCACTTTTTAAAATAGGCTCGCAATCGGCTGTTGGGGTGCGTTCCCTGGGAGGGAACGCTACTTCTCTACTTCTCTTGGCGCTGAATGCGTCTACCCTGCGGGAAGCCGTATGCCGTAGGCGCTTTGCGCCGGTAGCTCAAAGCGCAAGGCATTCCCGTAGGGTGCCGCGCGTCTATGGCGGTTCATTAAACAGTTTAACTACTTTTGGCAACTCCAAGGCAACAGAACTGTTTTTGCTGTGCGTGCCATCGCCAACCGCGCCCACAGCAAAATCAGCCACTTTTGCGGGCCCTGCCTGTTGCAAATTCTTTAAAAGTTCCGCACTTTGCGTCACAAAACCCTTGACATCAATGCCAAAATATGCGGGCTGATAGGAACGCAGCCGGCTGATTCCTTCTCCCAGCAATATTACGGCACCGCGCCAGTTGCGGTTGCCGAGGTGATAGAGGGCGACGGCAATTTGCAGCACTCCCTGATAAAAAGTGCGTTCAGGCTCTGACGCCTCCATCCATAACGCTTCTAAGGTATCGTGACAGGCGTAGAACTCTTGCCGGTTGAACTGCTCTACGCCTTGCCAAAACTCATCTGGTATTGCTTCCGACATTAGGCACTACCGCTACATTTTCTCACTGCCGAAATTTGGCACCTTTGGGTCAAAAGCCGCCCTGAGAGCGGCTTAACGCTGATTTAACCAATATTTTGCGTGTGAGATTTGATTTCTTCGAGGGTAATTTCTTGCTTCTCACCGGCAAACTCGTTGTCTGAGGTGAGAAACAGCATGCAGTGGCACTCTTTGCGCTCGCGCATGGGCACGCACGGGCAGTTCCAGAAAGTTGCCTTCACTTCGGCTTCCTTGTCTTCGTAGTGCCGGCAAGGACACAGGGGCGAGCCGAGTTCGTCTTTATGTCTGGCCAGCCCTTCGATCACCACAGCGGTAACCGAGGGCTCAACGCAGAAGTAGGTGCCGGTACGCTGGGCGTAGGTTTGGGCAAAGTGCCGCATTGCCTCTAGGGTTTTATCGCTGTCTGGGATTTGGGTTTCTGTTGTGTTCATGAAAGCGGATCGCAAGGCTACCTTTGCATTCTACCGCAGCCTCAAGTAGAGTACGCCTGCTCACTTTTACCTCAGCGGCGACTGCAGCTGCAGTTGCAAGGGTTTGTCAGGCTGGATCTCAATGCCCGGTTTGTCCCGAAACACCTGCATTTTTTCCGCTTCCCGATCCGCCGGTGCCCACAGCACCCACCGGCTGCCTGGAGGCAGGGAATTCAGACTCACAGGATTTTGAGTCAGCCAGATTAAGGGCAATTCTGGCGGGCCACCAGACAGGGCGTCTTCACCGAAGCAGGTGCCCGCCAAGGTTTCCAAAACGACTTTGTGCCCGTGCACCAAGCCGGTGCCCGCTGTCCACAGCTGCGCAGAAAGCTGAGTCCGGCTGGCGTAAAAGTACAGCGAAGCTGCCGCTGTCACGGCTTGCTCAAAGTCCTCCGGACGCCACATCCAGGCGCTGTCCAGGCCGATGATAATTTCTTTCCCGCCGGTAGAAACCTCCAACTCGCGCACCCGAAATTCGCC
This sequence comes from uncultured Oscillatoria sp., assembly GCA_964546515.1. Classification (GTDB taxonomy): domain Bacteria; phylum Cyanobacteriota; class Cyanobacteriia; order Cyanobacteriales; family Oscillatoriaceae; genus Oscillatoria. Next base: position 9,549 of record CAZJNL010000030.1, on the reverse strand, counting down.
ATACCGGGCGCTGCTGCGCCAGTGGATCAGGCGGGTGGGGTCGCCTAACCGGTAGGGGCGCAGTGTGCGGGTGATGCCTTCGGTTGCCATTTGAGACCGGCGATCGCTGTGCAGCAGGGGGCTGTCTTGCTGGCCAATTTCATCCACCAGCGGACAGTTCTTTATGGGTAAAACCGCAGGGTAGACAAAGGCGGTGGCTTTGGCGTACTGGCTGCGCCGGCACCAAAACAGTCCCAGGGGCGTTCCTGTCCGCAGCTGTATCTCATCCCACCGGTAGATGCCCCTTCTGCTGGCCTCCTGATAGTATACCCACAGATAAACCCCTTGGGGGGGGATGCTTTCGATGGTACTGGCAGCCGGTTGCCCCAAGACGTAGGGGAGAACGTCCCGGACTTGCAGCAGAGTTTTCGGTTGGGGAGTTGGATTTTCTATTTCGATTTCAACCGTCAGCTGGTCGCCAACACTCACCTGCTCCACAGGACGCCGGCGCACGCTCAAGTCGCGCAGGGTTCGCACCGGCAAAACAGCTGCTATTGCCAGCAGTGCCAAACTGACACCGCTGATCGCGTAAAGCCACCCCGCCATTGTATTCGTCGCCGCTGCGAAGAAGAAAATGGCCAGCGCTCCCAGCAGCCAGCCGGCGTAGGCGGGGCTTACCCAGTGGCTTTCCAGCCAGTCTGCGACGCGGCTTTGCAGCCGTCCGGCAATTCGCTCGGTGATGTTCATAAAACGTCTATTTTGCCTGAGTAGATTCGCACACTATCAATATTTTGATTGCTAAAAGAGCCTTTGTTGCGGGCCGGCGAGCAATCCTCAACGGACTTGGCGAGTGCCTGCTGCCCGGAGGCGGGCTGAACCCCACACACTGCCGGTGGATTTTTTCTAATGATAACGCAAGTTGTTAGTTACAAGTGAGTTAGTTAGAGCCCCCCTAGCCCCCCTAAAAAAGGGGGGGACATTCTCAAAGCCCCCCTTTTTAAGGGGGGGAAAGGGGGGATCTGGATGCAATGACTTGTAGGTAGCAACTTGAGTTAGTATTATACCTATTTTGGATGCAAGGATTTGGGATTGGACTAGACTGCAAAAATTATGAACGCTCGTTTGTAGTAGGGACTTCACTCCCTACCTTTAAGGGGTTTGGGGACTGAAGTACCCAGTACAAACTGCTGGTTTGTAGTCAGGAATTCACTCCCTACCTTTAAGGGGGTTGGGGACTGAAGTACCCAGTACAAACTGCTGGTTTGTAGTCAGGAGTTCACTCCCTACCTTTAAGGGGGTTGGGGACTGAAGTACCAAGTACAAACTGCTGGTTTGTAGTAGGGACTTCAGTCCATACCTTTAAGGGGTTTGGGGACTGAAGTACCCACTACAAACTGATTTACCGCAACGAGCGAAACAGCACGCGACCGGGCAACTCTTCTTGCCCAATCCGGGCGTAAACCCGCAGGCAGGCGACAACTTCGCCGGGAATACCTCCGCTGTCGAGTTCCAAGTCGTTTTTTGAGAATTTACAGACATCCGCATAGGGACCCCATAACTGGCGCAGCCACACGTCACAACCGGCATTGCGAGCTTTCTCAACAACTTTATCCAGTGTGCGCCGCGATTCTTGCTGCAGCTTGCCCCACCAAGAGTAGCGTTCTACTGGGGGGAGAAACACTAAAGAGTGAACTGCCTCGTCCAGGTCAAGCCAAGAGCGCAGAGTTACCGCTGGGTCTGGATTGCCCTCAGCCGCTCGGGCACGCCGGAAGCGATCCGTCAGAGCGCCGGTGTATTTATCTCTCTCTGATTTTGAATCCAAAGACCTGACACCGAAGCTGTCAACGCTCTTGAAAGCGTGGTGCAAATTTGGCTCCCGCTCGATGAATTTAAGACAAGCCGACACAACAGAAGCCAGCAAATAGATATCTCCCTCTTTTACATCAACCGCAACTCGCGCTTCCATTGGTGTATTGGCTGACAAGCACAACCCCTCAGCCCGGACACCGCCAGTGAGAGCGGGGTATATAACTTCGTCACGGTGGAAAGGGAGTTTGACAAGCGATTCCTGTGATTTCTCCTCTCTAGCGCCAGCCTCAGCCGCCAGCTCCAAGGCACGCTCTCGCCAAGACTTGGCTAAACTCTCAGGAACCCGCAGCAGCTTTCGCTGAATCTCATCCCACAAATCCGAGTCGGTGGTACTTTTAAGTTCCACCTTACCCAGATAGGTAGCCAGCTTTTTGTCAGAAACAAAAGCATCGCGCAGGCGGCTCAGTTTCAGCGTTACCGGCTGGAAAATATCCGATATCGAGACTGTTTTCTTGGGGAACTCCTCCTGTCGTGCTATAATGATATTAGGATTTTTTTCAGTGTTTTTACTGTTATGATAGACCGAAACTAGTGGGGGAGCCGAGGGGGGTGCTGGTTGCAAAAGGTCATCCAATTCGCGCAGCAAATCCTGGCAGTTGCCGGCTCCCGGATCTGAGGGAAATTCTTTGAGAGCTGCTTGCAGATACCCTCGCAGTCCGTGTAAGCCAAACCGCAGTATCTGGGCTAATTGCGAGTTGTCTAATTGTAATAGCTTGTGCAGGTGCTGCATAAATCTCGTCTCTGGTTTTACGAAGCCGGTTGGCAGGGAGGGCTTAAGCCCGCGATCGTCTCAGTTTTGTAATCCCCTCACCGCAGGCACCGCAGGGAGAGGGTGTGAACCATTCCATTGTTGCTTTCAGGGTCTGCGAAACCAAGTTTCTTTGAGAACCCAGGTTTCAACCAGGTTTTTTACAAAAGTTAGATGCTCCCGCTCGCCTTTCCCCACTCCGGCTGGGTGGGAGGTGAGGGGAAGAGAGATATTTTATTGAGAGCATGCCGTTTTTGTAAAAAGACTTAAAAGCCCTTACCCCCCCCTACAACTCCCAGAACGGGGGAGGGGGGATAAAAAACTTCTCCACTCCGGCTCCCCTCTCCCAAGGAGGGAGAGGGGTTGGGGGTGAGGGCAAGAAAGATTTTTGCTTTAGACAGATGATCCGATCCCTATTGCAAGTCTGTATTCTGAATTAATGAATTCCACAAAACGGGTCGCGGTTTTTATCGATTTCGTTGGGGGTCGTGTCGAGGTCAGCGACAAAAACGCACCCCTCTTGTTTTAGGTATTCCGGATTTGTCGATGTCCAGTAAGGCACCTCACCCAAGTGAATTCGCAGAATGCCTTGAGCGTCGAGACTGAAGCGATATGTGCAAGGAAAATCCGTCTTCCGACTGGGCAGTTTCAGCTCGCCAATTCTCGTCCACTCATTTTGGTCTGGCTGGCGGAAGTAGAAAGTGTGCGAGCCATTTCGGGGTAAAGTCGGTACAGATTCTTCGCCGTAACTTTTATTTTCACTGAGCAACCCACTTCCTTGATTTGGCGCAGCACCGCCCTCATAACGAAAAACTTTCAGAGAGTTGCTATAGTCTCCAGCTTCAAATACCACAAACTCGGCACCTACTTTGTGAGCAGTTGCACCCTCTATCACATGGAGGGCAATGTCGCAGATCAGCTTGCCATCAGCGATGACTGGTTGGGTTCCGATCACTTTTGCCACATCCAGACTGGGAACGTCAGCAGCAATCCAGTAATGAGGATTTCCCTTGCAAAGCAGCAGCCTGAACTGGAGCTTGTGGTCAATTTCAAACTGGACTTTTATTTGGTTGCGAAACTCATATTCGGTCATCCCCAGCTGTTGCGCCAGCTTGTTGCCATTGAAATTCCCCCAAAACATGAAATCCCCATTTTCATAGTCCTGGCGGTAAACGGTACTCATCAATTGCACTCCCTCCCGCCAACCACTGCGGACTTTCGCCAACGGTTCCGAGCTAGCAACGTCAAGTTGATACAGTTGTTGACCCGCTTTAAAGATAGGGAGGAGCAACTCACTGCTTTGGGTCTTTAGTTTAAAGGAGCATGGCAGAAAATAGAACAGATTCTTGACATCGATATCGAGCTGGTTGGCCCCCTCACGCAGGAAGCGCTTAGACTCTTCTAGGTTGAAGCCGTATTGCAACATCTTTTCGGCGTAACAGGCACCAGCAGAGGTGGCTAGCTTAGTAAATTCGGGCACAAAAGTTACCCGTTCTGGATTCCAGACGAAATATTCATAACTGCTGAATTCCTTGCGTATCTCATCCCTTACCAGGTAAATATTGCAGGTTTTTCCAGATAAAATCAGCCAGCCTACAGTTTCTTTATTGTTTTCCAATTGGCTTGATACTAGCCCTTTGGCAATCCCGATAGCTTCTCTGATGACTGGAATTACCGCCCGTTCAAATTGCTGCCTGTTTAACTCCACCCGCAGGCTGTTAGCGTCATTGACAGTGAAGATAATGCCGCTTTGTCTGAGCAGATCCGATATTTCCTTTTCTGGGAGGACAAAGGGTGGGGGATAGCTATCTCCCTGATTTTTAGCGAGTTCAAGCTTGGCTGTTTCGGAATGCTCCCAGAGTGTGTAAAAGGGTTGCAGGAGTTCAGGATATTTTTCCCAGCGAGTGGGCAGCACTTTTTCGGCAGCATTTAAGGCATCGGTGTAGGCGGTGGAGTCGCCTTCCGGATTTTCCCTGTCCAAACACGCCAAAAGTGTGCCGGTCTGGAATTTGTTGTCGTTGTTGCGGAAGCGTTCGCTCAACTCGGAAATCCGATCCTTGAGCATTTGGCTTTCCAAACCACCCAATTCTACTGCTGTCAGGATACAGTCGGCTATGGCAGCTTTCAGCAGTCGGAATATGCGCAGCGTAATTAACTCTCCCCCCAACTGGGAATGACCGCTAGAGCGCAACAGTTTAGGAGTTAGCACATAGTAACGTCCTCCTGCGCCACGATCTTCATTCGGCTGAAATGGGTCTTTTTGTTGCAGCGTTAGGCTGAGCAGTGCGATATCAGTCGTTCCTCCGCCGATATCCAAAACTAGGACGTTTTGCGACCATTTGTCCCCGTTCCGGCGACAGCGGGTTTTGAAAGACTCTATCCCAACATTGAAATCGCCGCCGAATTCTCGCCACAAAAAGAAAATGGCTACGGAAACTGCTTCATCGTAAGCAGTCTGGACTTGTGAAATCCCCAGTTCCTTGAAAAGTTTGTAGATATCGCTGCGGACTGCAGGCGATGCTTTTGTAGGGTAAGTCACTACCGCCCTGTCGAAGCGTCCCTCAGCAAATCTGTCTGGATACTTCTTACGGAACTCTTCAGTCAGCTGGAGCAGCTTATTCCACGCCGCTTTGACCAGATCGCTGACGGTAATTGTCTTCTCTTGTCCGTCCAGGGTAACTGACCACTTTCGCTGAGTGTCTCCAAAGTAGCGTTTCGGCGAATGGTGAAACCTGTTGTTAATGTCAATCCCCTGCTTGAGCGCGTCCTTTCTGTGCTGTCCAACTATCTCCCCCATGTTTAATTTTAAAGGATTCTCCAGACTGACAATCTCTAACTCACTTGGAATTTCAGTGTCGCGGCGGCTTAGATTGAGTTCAACCGGGTATAGGTTCTGCCAGTCCATTGGGGGTACGCGAAACACCTCGTGGTAAATGCGGTTAAGCCTTTTGCTAGCCCCTCGGCGGAACGCCTCATTTCGGTTGCTCAGGTTGAGTTCAAGCTTGCGGATAGCTTCCAGCAAACCGGCAGTCTGGGAAAAAATATCTCCCAGCTTGCTGGGTTCTGCTATTCCCAAGTCTTGGCATATTTCACTGACAAAAGACCCCCACTCGCTAGCGCTTGCGCCTGCTAAAGCCTCAGCAGCTGGCAAATTCAGCCACTGGGCTAACCGCTGTCCCAATAGCTGTTCTTGCTCTTTCGGTAGGGTGTTCGGAGCGGGAACTCTCCGGTTGTCGAAAAGAGTTACTGTGGAGTTTGACGTTCCGAAATCGACGGCAAACCAGCCTGGAAAATCCTTAGGCGCAGCGTACAATAGAAGGCAGGAAGCGGCGATGTTTTTCCGCCAGGTTGGGATTGCCTTCATCGTCGGAATCGAAATACTCCACGCTCACCTGCAAAGTGCAGTTGACGTTTGCGGGTAAGGGTAGATCCAGCCTGCAAATGGCTTGCCTTAATTGCTGTCCGATTTGTAGTTTGTACGGCGTGCTAGTGCTGTATGGAGGGTAGACAGATTGAATCAGATCGGCTAAATCAGGCGGCGTTCCCCTGACGGAGAAACTGATGCGGGAAAGATGAGGTTGGCTGTCAGCGACAGGAGCCAATTCAATTACAGGAAGCTCCAAGATATTGTCGCTGGTAGTGCGCAGTTGGAAACGAGGCTCAAGCCGGATTTCTACAGGCATTTTTGTTTTCCAGGAAATAGAGCAGTCATCAGTCAGGAGTTATCAGGAGTTTCACCCCTCGTTCCCCGGATCCCGCCTGGGAACGCTTTAAAGAGGCACCCCTCGTTCCCCGGCTCCCGCCTGGGAACGCTTTAAAGAGGCAGAGCCTCTTGATATCTTGCGGAAGGCATAAGCCTCCCGCAAGAGCATTCCCGGATGGCACCTGGGAACGAGAAGAAAGTTTAGAGGAGCGCGGAACACTTACTGCTAAGTTTTAGCACATTTTGTCTTGATTTTTCCCCCCTACTTACAAATCAGGAAAAGAAATCGATGCCGTATCAGAAAGAACCTGCAACCAGGTGGGAGCGGAATTGTTTGGAGCGCTCCCACCGGCGGCGATCTCCCTCAGCAACTCCTCTTTCTTCAAGAGTTCTTTCAGTTTGGGAATAACCTCATCCAAAATACTAGAAAGCTCAAAATTAACCTTCTTATTTACCTCGCTCACATACTGGACAAGTACAGGGCCGCGCTGGCAATCATCTCATCTCGCAGCCGCAGCACGAGAATTTGGTGGTTCGCCGGTGTGGGTTTGGGCTGTTTTTTCTCCGGCGACCAGTCGAAAATTAGGCCAATTTTGTTGTTATTGTCCGCACGAGCTAGGGGAAATATTATATCAGGTTCAAGGGGTACCCTACTTTTATCTTCAATGCCGGTGGATTCGTTAGTAGCATCCTGAACTTGATTGGAAACGGGTGCGTCAATACCAATTTCTTCGAGAATTGCGTCTTTCCATTCAATGGGTGCGGCGGCTCGGTGCAGGTCACTAAATAGTTCTGGTTCGTAACTCCTAAATTTTAGCTGTAGCTGTTCTTCTATTTCAGGTCGCAGAATTTCTTTGAGGCTCTCGCGCTCAGCAGCTTCCTGAGTGGACAACTTGTTGAGCAGCGCCACTACTGCCTTTTTCATGCGCTCGCGGGCGAAATTTTCCATAGACAGAAGGGTCTGTGCAAAGGCAGGATAAAAATCTTCACTTTTAGTGGGAATGGAGTTATCATTCTTATTTCTGGAGCCAAATATCTTCCGAGCAGCACCGCCGGCTTCCGCCATGACCAACGTGCCATTTTTCGTCTTGTTGAAAAGCAAATTCCACTGGGTCCAATTAAACATCCTAAAGGTTATATCGTCATAAACCACATCGCTGACGGCAGCCTTATTTTCGGTATCTTGCAGGGGCTTTTTTCCTAAATCGTTTTTGAAATTATCATAGGTATTTACCAAGTTCACAAGCGCCTGACGCAAAATGGTAAAATCTTGGCTGGAAGCAGTCGGTATGCCTTGCTGGTGGATTTCTTCTAATATATCTTTCAGGATCTCCTGCTGTTGGCGCAAAGCGCCGGCGGCGCGACGAGTGTCTTCATACACTTGCTTGAGTCCGTGATCTGCGACGTGTTTCTGGAGCAATTCCCGCAATCTGCCAATACCGCCATCTTGCGCGAAATAACCCAGCTGTCGGCCCAGGGTGCTGCGCGAGTCAGATTCTAGCAGCCTAACGCTCAATTGCCTCCACTTATCGCGCATTCGCTTAGACTCATCCAGTTTTCCTGGATAGTTCAGTTGAGACAAAAACTCTTCCGAGCCTATCTTCACTTGACTCGACCGTTTGGCTAAGTCAGCCAGTCCCAACATCGGCGACAATAGCACGCTCCGGTCTTTTTCCGCTGTCAGCGCCCTAGTGCTGGCAATAGTAGTTCTCAGGACGTTTAGTTTTTCCAGAACGGTTTCTTTCCTCAGCGGCTCCCTGACGAAATGGTCAATAAGTTCGTCAAGGCTCTTTTCACTGTCCAAAGGCAGTTGATCGAAGCGACCCACGCCTGCGAGGATGCGATCTTTGAGGTCTTGTCCCCTCTGCTGCTCCATCATACTGTAAATTTCACTTGCTGTCCCGCTTCCCGCTCGCCTACCATTGAGCAGAATCAGAATCGTCTGTACTTCTTGCAGTTCGCGCAGAGACAGAAAGGTATCCCGTATCCCCGAATCATCCGCCCCCAGTCCCGGAAAATCCAGGAGAATAAATTTATTGTCCCCCCAATTAGAAAGATTCCAAATGTCTTTGGATACCTTAACTTCGACATCTACGCGGCGCAGCAGCAGAAAACTCAACTGCAATAACTTTGGCATCAGCTTTGCAGGCGCTTGCGGCAATCGCACCAGAGCCGGTGGAAGAATGTCCTTAAAGCTGAGATTTCTGATGTCCAGCGGCGGAGGGGGTAGCGTCAGCCCCTGCTGAGCGGTGGCAGCATCTATTTGGTAACTCTTGCCACCTAAAGCTTCTCCGTATGCTTCGCAGGTGCTGGCAAACAACATCAGCTCGCGGATCAGGTAGCGCAATTTCGGGCTTTGGGTGCTGTTCCACGCTGATTCGCACCAGCGGCGAATACTTGGCCAAACCCCCGGATCTGTTGGGTTCAAATTTCTCAAGGTATTAGCTGACATCACACCGACTGCTGTCGCCCGCGATTCCGCTTCTGCCATCATATAGCGCAGGCACTCTCGCACCTCCTGGCGGTCGAGATACTCAACCCTAAAATTCTCAAATCGCGTCGTTTGCAAGCCTTCTTGCTGTTCGAGGTGGATGGCGGTGACGTTGCCTGTTGTGGGGATTTCACTGACTGGCAAAGCGTTCGCGTAGCCAAGCATGCTGCCCAAAAGCAAAGTTTTCCCGCTGCTGAATTCCCCCATCACGCCAATTTTTACCGGCGAGTCAGCCCGTTCCACAGTTTTCTCGGCGGCTTTCCGGAGGCTTTCTATACAGTCGGGGAGGCTGGCTGGCACCCAGTCTGCTTGCAAGTCCGCCTGTTGGGACACTTGGTCTAGTTTTAGGAGTATGGACTCCCCATATTCTTTAAATTTTCGCAGTTTGTCTGGTTCCATAGGGCTGTTTTCGCCTGACACAAGTATCTTCCCTGAAAAATCTCACGAGTAGAAGTTGACGCGCCCGTGCCGGCTGTAAAGATTTATTACATTTATCGCCAGCAGAAGTAGGGTGCGTTCCCCAGGAACGCACCCAAAGAGCCGGCTGGCATAACGAATATTGGTAGGGGCGGGTTCGCCCGACAGTTTTATTAATTGCCGAGCTTGGCGTGCCAGCCGGCTGCCGGTGGAACCCATTCTAGCAGCCTGGAGCGTTGTTTTGCGCTTTCGCCAATGCAAAAAACCGGATTTCTCCTCTAAGAAACCCGGTTTCTGATCGCCGGCACAGCGGAAACCAGGTTTCTTTAAGAAACCAGGTTT
>CAZJNL010000029.1:0-14192 GCA_964546515.1 uncultured Oscillatoria sp. | reverse complement strand
GTCTGGTTGATTAACCTTAATAATGAACCGCCAAGACGCCAAGGACGCCAAGAAGGAAGAGGAAGAGGGATAGAAAAATTAATTGCGGGCAATTAACCGGACATGATATGAGGGGGATTTTCCAGGAAGCCTGGGAATGAGGAAATCTAACCCTGTCCTTCACTGGTGACTCTTTTAAGTGATTTCTGATTAAAAGCAGGGAAAATCAAATTTGGGTACTGCGCTTTAGCGGTTCGCAGCTCATCAAAAATCGGGTCTTCCAGTCCTGTTACCGCACACCAAATCCGGCTGCGAGTCAGGGCAACAAATGCCTCATTTCGCTTGCGCAGTTCTGCCTCATCGCGCTCGCGAGAATCGCTCTCTGGATTGACAAGGGGTCGAGTGACGTTGTGGAATTTACAAGCATATACTTTATAAGCTTCATTGCCTTTCGCACTGTGAATGCCGCATATTGTCACGCACCCCTCAATCCGAAAAATATCAGGGTTGCCATCCACACCGGCAATGAAACTGCTGACTCCGCGACTGCTGAGCGCTGCTTTAAGTCGTTCAAAATAACTCTTGTTACCCTTGCCCTTTATCGCCGTAATCAGGATGTGATCCGCTTCCAAACCGCGCTGGATATCGCTAGCTACTGCCCCGGCAACCCACTCTATTTCCTCAGACTCATCGCTGAAAGTTTGAAGAATCAGCAACTCACCGGCAGCTTCGCGCAGATCAGCTTTTAGGTCTGCGGGGTGAGGGCTAAATTTATCGGGGCGCGTGATTTTTACCGGCTTTCCCGCTTTAACGCTAGCATCGGTAAAGTCGCCTTCCAGAACTTCATAACCCAAATTCGCCCAATCTTTTTTCTCAGTCACTCCCTGCAACGCCCCTTGTTTGCGGAACAATCCCATATTCACCGCATGTGCAGCCATCAGCAGCAGTTTAGGAGTTCGATAGCAAACGTTGAGATTCTTGGCAGAACCTCTTAAATCTACCGCCAGTGTTCCATCAGGTTTCAGCCCAAATATCTCTGTAGCTGTCGGCACCATTAAGGATCCAATCCCTTGCGCCTCATCGTAAGCCCAGTAAAGCCGCTTCGCTTCAGATAGGGTTTTCCACGCTAATCGGTAAAACGAGGCTGGCAAGTCTTGCCCCTCATCAATTAAAATAGCATCGTAGAGGACGGGTATATTGGGGACTTCTTCTTCCAGCCGGTTGCAGACATATTCAAATGCCTCCCCAGGGGAAATGTTCCGTTTTAGGTGCTGCAGCTCTCTTTCCACATCCCCGACACTCATTGGCTTTTTACCACACGCAAGTGCTAGATTTCGGTAGAAGCCATTGCGCTCGATTGAACCCCAAGCGTGCAAAACGTGAATTATATCGCAGTTTTGCTCCTCATCCGTTTTCTTAAGGTATTCTTTATAAATCCGCTCTCTAATCTGTTCGTAAAGAGATTGCGTGAAGAAAACGAAAGCGACTTTCCATTCTGGATGGCTGGCGTGGATTTTGGCGAGCCGTTTTGCCAGTAAGATAGTTTTGCCCGTGCCGGCAAGTCCTCGAATGCGCTGAGGAGCGCTGGGAATTTGACTGGCAATCGGGCGCTGATCTTCATCTAGTTTTTCCAGCTGATCTTGGATAGAAAGGATGACTTTCAGTGGATTGGCAAGAGATTCCATAGTGTTCTGTATGCCGACATCATTCAGCATAACATGGCTTCTCCCAGAAATCTGCCAGCCCCCCATAAAACTGGTTTATTTAAGTTTCCAGGTTTCTTGATGTTCTACCAGAAACCTGGTTTCTTAAAGAAAGTCGGAGCCGCCGACTGCAGAGCGTTCCCAGCTCATGCTGGGAACGAAGGTTAACGAGGGTTGCTGGTCACAACCTGCTTCTCGGGTGAAGAGCCAATTTGCCAAATCTTAACCGTGCTGTCAAACCCCCCACTGGCAAGCATCTGCCCGTCAGGACTGAAAGCAAGGGATTGAACCCAGTCTGAATGTCCGGGAAATTTGTTAATCAGCTTCTGGGTTTTCAAATCCCAAATCCCAATGCCATCGGCACCGGCACTCGCCAATATTTTACCATCCGGACGCATCGCCAGAGAATTAATCTGACTGTCGTGTCCGAGGAGTGTGCCGGCGAGTTGCCCAGTCTGTATGTCCCACAGTTTGATGCTGGCGTCATAACTGGCTGTTACCAAAGTTTTGCTGTCTGGAGTGAAAGCGAGGGCGCTCACCGGCGCGGTGTGCCCCTTGAGGGTGGCGAGTAATTCCCCGCTTGCCAGATTCCAAACTTTCACCGTAGCCTCTTTACTGCCACTCGCCAGCAGAAGATTGTTGGGACTGATGGCAACTGAATAGATACTCTCGTAAGGCTGTATAGTTTTAAGGTGTCGGTGCTTGATCGCATCCCACACTTTCAGTCCGTCCAAACCGCCACTGACGAGAGTTTGACCGTTAGGGCTAATCGCCAGAGACATAATATTGCTGGCCGGCTCCATGAATCTGTAGTTCAGGTCGCCGGTTTTGAGATTCCAGAAGTTGAGCATAGAGTCATCGCTCCCGCTGGCAAGGGTTTTATTGTCTGCAGCGATTGCCAGCGCCAACACTCTCGTGTTGTGTCCTTTGAGAGTGCGGATATTGTCCCCAGTTTGCATATCCCACAATCTAATTTTTAGGTCGAAGCTGCCTCCCCCACTAGCAAGAATTTTTCCATTTGGGCTGAAGGCAAGAGCCTCCACTGTTCCTTTATGTCCTTCCAGCGTGCGAACCAGTTGAGGGTTCACTCCAGCTGCGGCATTCAGGGCGCGAGTTGCGGACATTGATATCTTAGTTGCCGGCGCTGCAGTTGCCGGTGGGGGCGGACTGATGTTAGCAGTTGTAAGTGTACCGGCAGCCGTTGCTGCAACTGCTAACATCAGTGCGAGCCGGTTGCGGAAAGCCTTCCCCCCCGGCTCCGCCTTAAAAAGGGGGAGTAGAAAGCAGCGGTAAACGCAATGAAGGGTGAGGCAATTGATTCTTTTGTTGTTTCTTCCCTTCATCCTTCATCCTTCCCAAACTGAATATTTGGGCAAATCGTCTGGGCGATGCGCTCTGCTGGCGGTTGCTCTTGCCACCCAGAAAGAACTCCTTGCAACTCAGCCTTCAGGGTTTGCAGCGCTTCAATTTGTTCGGAAATCTCCTCTAGCTTGGCTTGCAGGTGCTGTTTGACCTCACCGCAGGGGAGTTCGCCCTTGTCGTGGACGTTGAGAATTTCTTTAATTTCACTCAGGCTCAGCCCCAAGGATTGAGCCCGCTTGATGAACGCCAGCCGGTTGAGTACCAGGCCATCAAAGAGTCGGTAGCCTGACTCAGAGCGCTGCACCGCTGACGTCAGCAGACCGATCTCTTCGTAGTAGCGAATAGTTTTCACCGGCAAGCCGCTGCGGGTGGCTACCGAGCCAATCTTGAGCAATTTAGAAGTGGCGGGAGAGCCGGTGAGTCCGGGTCGAAAGCCCGCCTGCCCGTGCCTCAAACTTTTTTCCATGAGGTTAGGGCAGTGCCGGCTGCCCTGATTTTATTCAACCGCTCGCCTGTTTGCAAATTTTACAAAACTCAACTTAATGGGGAGGGCGTTTCTTAGCCGGCATCAGCACCGGCAGCTGAGGTCGAGAGGACGAGGGAGGCAGATAGAGTTCGGCGACTCGTTCTGGCTGTTCGGTGCGACTGCGCTGCATTTGCCACCAGCGCAGCGCCAGGGCGATGCCTGCCACAGTCACTCCGAAACTGAGCAAAGACCCGCGCCCCCCAATTCCGCCTATTACAGCATCCACGGCCCCAACCGTAATGATAAAGCTGGTAATGGGTTCTCTACGATAGGCTGACTTTAAAATTCTAGGCCACGCAACGTTCATCACAGTTTGCTCTGTTCCGATTTATTTTCGAGTTTAGATTTAAGTGTTACGCTTTAACGGTTCTGGGTCTACCGCTACTCTAGCTCAAAGTTACCCTTTCATGTCTGGGCAATCCTGAAAAAGCGCCTGTATTTGGGCAAACTGGCAGCCGGCTGACAGCCTCCGCATCCATCTTGGGGGTGAAAAGCCCAACCCCTGCCCGGTCTTAAGCGACTGACAGCCGCCGGTACTTGTTTCTCTATCGGGTGGGGCTGGGGCGTCAGCCTAGTTGAGGCCGAGCCATGTCAGCAGCCCTTGGCCAGTGACGTATTCAACGAGCAAAGTCAGCGCGAAGCCAATCATAGCTGCTCGGCCATTCAAGCGCTCTGCATATTCATTAAAGCCGAACTTCGGCTCTTCCAGTCTGGGGGTGACGGTTGGTTGCGGTTGGGTCATGGTTCTGCCTCTTCGTTACAATTCTTAATTATTTATTGTTTTCCATTGTAAACAGGCGTGGCGTGAAACAAGCCAAAAAATCTGGGGGTGGATTTCACTCCATCGCTTTGATGGCCCCACCTGCTCCTTTGGCTGGGCGTGCGGAGGGCGAATCTCTGTCCGGGATGGCAATCAATCGCTGGAAAAACTGGTATCGGCTGACTGGCTTAAGCTAGAAAGAAGGGTAACAAGAGGTAGCAAATGGAAATTGGCGTCCCCAAAGAAACGAAGGATCGGGAGTTTCGGATTGGGCTGAGTCCAGGCAGCGTCCGGGTGCTGTGTGAAAGTGGCCATGCGGTGTTTGTGGAAACCGGCGCGGGGAGTGGTTCCCGGTTCGCGGATCAGGACTACATTCAGGCAGGGGCTAAAATCGTCCCGACAGCAGAAGATGCCTGGAATCGCGAGCTTGTCGTTAAGGTGAAAGAACCGCTTTTGCCGGAGTACAAGTTTCTCCAAAAAGGGCAACTGCTGTTCACCTACTTGCACTTGGCAGCTGACAGGGCTTTAACTGAGCATTTAATAGATTGTGGCGTCACTGCGCTCGCTTACGAAACCGTAGAGCTGCCAGACAAGCGACTGCCTCTGCTCACCCCCATGAGCATTATAGCAGGTCGCCTCGCTGTGCAGTTCGGTGCCCGCTTCCTGGAGCGCCAGCAGGGGGGGCGGGGCGTACTTTTGGGCGGCGTTCCCGGGGTGATGCCTGGAAAAGTGGTGATTTTGGGTGGGGGCGTGGTTGGCACAGAAGCCGCCAAAATTGCCGTCGGGATGGGTGCCCGAGTTGAGATTTTGGATATTAGTGTAGACCGGCTCGCCTATCTGGAAACCCTGTTTGGCTCCAGAGTGCAGCTGATTTATAGCGAGTCTTTACATATTGAAGCGGCTGTTCGGGAGGCGGACTTGCTGATCGGTGCGGTGTTAGTGCCCGGGCGGCGAGCGCCGGTGCTTGTCCCCCGCAGTTTGGTGCGACAGATGCACCCCGGTTCTGTGATTGTCGATGTGGCGGTGGATCAGGGAGGTTGCGTGGAGACATTGCGACCCACTTCCCACACCAATCCCACCTACATCGAAGAGGATGTCGTCCACTATGGCGTGCCCAATATGCCCGGAGCGGTTCCCTGGACAGCCACGCAGGCGCTCAACAACAGCACCTTGCCTTATGTTCTGAAGCTGGCTAATTTTGGCGTGCAAGCGCTGGAAATGGATTCTGCTTTGGCGGGTGGATTGAATGTGGCCAATCACCGGCTGACTCACCCGGCGGTGCGGGAAGTGTTCCCAGATTTGGCGGTGTAGCCGGTGGGGGCGGGCAAGTGTCCCGCCCCACCTGGATTTGGCTAGAAACCAGGTTTCTTAAAGAACCTGGTTTCCTTCTTTGCTGCCTAGTTTCGTGTCAGAAACGAGGGAACGAGAAAAATTCTCAAGGCATGGCCACCTGCGCGATCAGTTCGTCCAGATCGCTGTCAAGCGCGTTGACTGAGCGAGCCAGGGCGTCCAGCTGGCGGAGTTTCTGGTCAACATTAGCCTGACCTTTTTGCTTTTCCACCAAGATAGAATTAACCTGATCCCGAACGCTTTGGATTTCTTTAGCAAGTCCCATATCTACAGCGTTCTGGAGCTGGGATAGCTTCTCAGCAACGGCATTGGCAATCTCGGCGGATCGGTCAGCATTCGACTGGCGGAGATGCTCGGCGTATTTCTGAGCGAATGCCTTCTTAATCTGCTCGTTTGTCGAGTTAACTCTGATCAGCCCGTCCACCAAACCCCCACTAACCATCACTGGAATTAAGATCCAAGGATTGACGGCACCAACCACCAAGATAGTTGCTGTAGCGAGAGCAATTTGCTGCACGAGACTTACTAGCATTGCTTTAAACCCGAATACACCTCCGATGGTAGCTGTCACGAAGTTTCCCAAAAGATAGCCGCCGGCTATAGCGAGGATTCGCTCTATGGGAGACATATTCCCCATATTGGTTTGCAGCGGAATAGAAGTGCCTGAAACTTGTAAACGCAGGTTATCTAACTGAGACAAAAACATACTTGATCTGGTATCGATATCGCTTTTTAGTTCAGAAAACCGCCCCGTGAGGAATGGCTCTAGCTCTGACTTTTGCCACGCCGCAAACTCCCCCTCTACCTGGCCCGATATATGCTCCGTCAATTCTTTAATTACTCTTTCGATTGCGCCTTTCAGCTTCAAAGCGTCTTGCAGCGTCACCGGCTCCTTAATTTTATACTCGCTCACCCACTTGGCAATTTTATTGTCGTATTGGTCGATTTTGCCGTCATAAAGTGTGCGATAAAAAGAGCGGGCTTTGTCACTGACATGCAGCTGCATGTCCGCCCGAAAGTTAGAGACTTTGGCGACTATCTGGTGGCGCAGCGTTTCCAACTGTTGCAGCGGACCTTGGGCGTCTGCATATAGGGTTTCCAAAGTTGTGATATCGGTGCGCAGCATTGCCTCCCGCTGCGGGATAATTCCCCGCGCTTCCCGAATGGCATTTTTCAGCTCGATTGCCGGTCGGATAATCTTCATCCGCCCCCGCTCACTGGCCAAGAATTTCTCCAGTTCCTTTTCTAAATGCGGCACACCCGATTCTGCAACCAGAGCACCATCCCCGCTGGTACGCCCCTTTAAAGCACCTAAGGCGTTGATGAAAAACACTCGCTCAGCACCCCTTGCGGTGCGGGGTGCTAGTTTGGAGAGTCCGTGCTGCTTAATATCCTCTCGCTCATCCGCGTCAATCATGTTGAAGCGATTGCAAATAAAAAAGATGTCTTCGTGCCCCATACTCCTGAGGGTGTTGTCGATCACATCTATTTCCGACTGGGAACCAAGAACCTCGCAGGAAAGAACAAACAGTATGGCATCGACAGTTGACAAATAATCCATCGTCACTTTCTGGCGGATCGCATGCTCGTTTAGCCCCGGAGAATCAATAATCTCCACATTATTGCGGCAAATTTCCAAAGGCCATAACAGTTCCACTTTCTCATAAGGGCTGCCATTGATTGCTTCGCTCTGGCTGACGCCATCTTGAATCACCACATAGTTTTGTATCTCCTCAACGGGAATCTCCAGGGCCGGCTTTAACGGGCCACTCTCGGACTGGATAAAATGCAGTAATGCCCGCCGGGGTTGGCCCCATTTCACCTCGTTGATAATGGCAGTGCAGGGTTTGGCATAAGCCGGTAAAACTTTTTCACCCAGCAGGGCATTGATAAAGGTGCTTTTGCCTCGCTTGAACTCTCCAAGCACAAGCACTTTAAAGTTTTCCGCACGGATGCGATCTTCTAATCGCTGCAGGGTTTCTTCCCACCCTTTCATGCTCAGCGATCGCACGGCTGCTTCTAGCCGCTGAATGATGTTTAGCAGTTTGTCGCGCTTCTTCTGGAAGTCTTGATATTGCTGGTTTGCCATAACACTTTTCCGGGTTGTGTTTTGAGGGTTTTGTTTTGTGGTTTTTTGCCGGCTGCATTCACCGGCGCTAGGGGCGAGAGGCTGTTCGCCTCTCCTGGTAAGGAGGTAAGGATTTCCTCGCTAGCGCGAGAAATTATTCTAATTACCAAGCCGCCAGAATCTCTTGTCTCAAATCAGTAGCTCCTTGAATCAATTCCTGCCAGACTTTCTCATTCGAGCCGGTGCCGTCTGTCTGAAAGGCTGCATTTTTAGTGGACTGCCAAATGGATTCCTCCCGTTTAGTGTCTTCCCCTAATTGGGAATATAACTGGCGCTCACGCAATGATATCTGAGTGCAGTATTCGTCGAGCGCTTTCCCCACAGTGATCTCTAATTCTTCGGATAAAAGCCGTCGCTGCGCTTCTACTTCTTTGTTAATGATTTGCTCGCCTAAGAGCCAGACGCCGGTGCTCAGCACAATGCCAACTGGCCCGCTCAAAACATACCCGCAAATTGTAGCAGCGCTGCTGCCCAGTCGCGTCAAAACACGATACCGCTGAGTGTTGGTGAGGGAAATTTGCCGAAACTCTGGCTGGATTTCTGACCTTTCTTGGGTTGGGGCGGCTTTCTTTTGTATTTGGGTGGCAAATGTCCGGTTAATTTCTCCCTGAAGCCACTCAAAGTCCTCAGCTAAAGCCTTCAGCAACAAGTTTTCCAATTGGCGGCTGAGAGCCATTAACTCGCGCCGCATCTGGAAAGGCAAATCCCGCTCCCACCAAGTCTTTGGCTGTGGCGCTCTGCTCAGCTCAAAAGCCAGTCTCTCCACCAAATCTTGTTTTGATTCCATAATTTTCAGCCGCAACTGGCGTTCGCGCAGCAGTCGCCGCCGCTCTAGTTCCAGTCGCAGTTGCTCCCACTCCAGCTGTGCGGTGCGCAACTCTTCTTGCGCTTTGCGCAAAGCTCGCTCTCGCTCGGCTGCGCTCCCAAGGGCTGCAGCAATCGCCCCTTCTCCCACTTTTACCATCTGGCTCAGGCAATCGGCGAGCTGTGCCGCTATTTGCCGGCTGCGCCACGCCCGCCGGTCCCCTTTTGCAACCATCGCGGCAATCTGACTCCGCACCGTTGACAGCGCTTCCTCTTCTGTGGTAATAGCATCCACTGGGTGAGCCGGCAAAACCGGTATGGCTGGGGAAATTTTACCCACACGCTGGCGAATGGCACTGATCACACTTTCTCGCTCTTCAAGGTCAATGGTGTCCAGTTTGGAAACAGCGGCGAGAATGCGGGGAACGTGTCGCCCCATGACTTCTTGCTCCAAAAAGGCGGCTTCCGTCATGCTGAAAGGCAGGGTGGCGCTGACAAGCAGTACCGCTGCGTCGCACTGACTGAGCAAGTCGAACACCAGCGCCGCCCGACGCCCATTCAAGTCACCTGCTCCTGGAGTGTCAATCACCTCGACGTCGAGTTCCCGCAGCCACGGATTGTCAAGGGTTATCCGCACTCCCGCCAGCACTTCCCTGTCACTCCCCACTCGGTCAGTTGCCAGCAAGTCGTCCCATGAAGACTCCTGCAGCGGTCGCACTTCCTGGCGCTGTTTGGAAAAAGTGACTTCCATCTGCTCTTGCGTCCCAGCTACGATTGAGGTCAGGGTTGCCGTAGTTGGGGGCGCAGCCACCGGCAGCAGTTCCCGACCTAAGAGCCGGTTGATCAGAAAACTTTTGCCGCGACTGAACTCCCCGAGAAACGCCAGCCGAAACCCGGGCGTGCGCTGTCTGGCTTCCAGTGCTTGCAGCTGAGCAATTATATCCCCTCTCAATCCCCCCTTCTCAACGGGGGCGGGGGGGATTGATTCTGCCAGCTGCAAACACCGGCGCAGCCAAGGGCCAGTCCGCAGCTCCTGCGGTGCCGCAACGCTTGCGCTCAGGTCAGTTGCGTCTCCCGGTGTTGCTGTTCCATCCCCCACAGACGGGTTATCGGAGGGCGCACTGTCCTGATTTGGCAAGTGGGACTCCTCCACCGCACCTGTGTTTTCTGGCACTTTTCCACCGCTCTCAAACTCCCTCAAACTCCCCCTCCCCGCCTGCGGGGAGGGGGTTGGGGGGTGGGGTTGTTCATCATTTTCTGGCACCGGCATCCCCTCAGTTTCCGGGGAAGAAGGCAGCGCGGGAGCAGGCACATCCGGGCGCAGCCACTCTCTACAGGAGGGAATCAGCGCCCAGTAATAAGGATAGACCTCAGTCGGCAGAAGTCCAGCGTAGTGACCGGCCAGATTGCCCAAACCGGCACTGTCGCCACCACTCCCTGAAAGGAACTCATCCAACGCCAGAAATAGGGCATTTTCCCTCCGGGTGCGCTCCACCGGATTCAGGGTGACATTTTTATCCGCAGGGCGTGCGGTAAAAGTCTCGCACTCGCGAAGGGATGCGATTTCCTCTCGCAAACGCAAGTCAGTGGTTTGCGCCAGCTTCTGTCCGGGCCATGTCCACTCCACCGCGCCCCACGGGGCCATATATCCATCGGAACCGTCATCCAGCTTCGTGGGGACAGCGATCGGCGAGACAATCCCCCAGCGTTCGCCCCGCTTCACCGGCACCGGTGCCAATGCCACCGACTCCAGAGTCACCCACTCGCGCACTCCCGGCATCCGGTGGATGCCGCGAGGCAAAGCCCCCACGCCGGTTGGCTTGCCGGCAGATTTAGCAGAAAGTTGCCGCAGCTTTTCTCTATCAATAGCCATAACTATTTTTCCCCTGTCACTGGTGATGGGTTGCCGGTCAAAAGCAAAGAGCCATTTTTACGCCCACACCGGCTTATCGGGCGCGTCCGCAACCACCAACAAGTTGCCGTAATCCTCCCAAGCATTGAGAAAATCCGCCGCATCCACTGCCTTCATCCGACCGTCAGGCGTGCCGCTATCATTAAGGATAATGTGCACTGAACCGTCCGGTTGTTGGTCGATGCCTGTAACCCAAACTGCATGACCCCCATTCGACTGTTCAACTGGAGAACCCGTCGCCGGATCTCTGATTGGAGTCCAGATTTCGTTAGCGTCCAGCCCCACAATCACCTTGTCGCCTCGCTCCAGAGCTGTAGCAATATCCTCAAGATTTGCCTCGTAACGTTGCTCGGTGGGGATACCCAGCGCTTCCAAGAGTTTTCCCACGTTTTCTGGGTATGTTCCGATTTCTGGGTCAAACCAGCCATTTTCCTCGGCTATCTGGCACGCTTCCGCTTCCGAGATATCCTCTCCCGTAATTGACTCGTAGACGCCGATCTGCGCCACCACCGCACAGGAGTTCTGGCCATCCTGCTGCTGCCAGCAATCGGCGTCCTCAATGGGATTTCCCCAACCCTCAAATTGATCGGGTTCCCAGCAAGCATCTGGCGCGTACTCCCAGCCGGTGTCCCACAAAAAGCCCAAGCTGCCGGCATCTGGATATGCTTCGTATCCCTCAGCGGTTTCCTCACCCGCAGAAGTCTCGCTCTCCAAACTGTAGTCCCAATCACTCTTTTCCTCAACCGGCACCAAATCCCATTCAGGGAGAGTCTCTACCGTCGGCTCTTCTCCTGCGGCATCATATTCGGGACTGAGCCAGTCGTCAAGCGTTGAAAAGATGTCGTCAAACATAGTTCCCCTTTGGGTTTTTAGCTGGCTGTTTCTCTATTGGGCTAGAACCGGAAAATTATGCGTGATTGGGTATGGGGCATTGGGAATGGGGCATTGGGCATTGGGCATTGGGCGTGGGGCTTTCGGGCATTGGGCATTGGACATGGGCTGTCAATTGCGGGCACTCCCCTCTTTATTTTTTATCACATCTTTTTTTTAATACATTCTCTCGCAAAAAATCTTTACATGGCATTTAGCCCGACGCGCCTCAAACCGTGCTATTGAAACCAGCCGGCGAGGACTGAAGCGGTAACAAACCGGGTTTCTTTGCTCCTATCCAAACCAACCCGGTTTCTGGTATTGCCAGACCGGCGCTCTAAAATGTGAGATTGTGGTTTCTCGCAATTCCCCCTTGACAAACTTCCCTTTGTCTCCTATAATATCATGTCCGGTAGCACCGTTGCGCGAGGTAGGGGCGGGTTTATTCATATTCTGTTCTGTGCCAGAAATATCTTGGCAGAACCCGCCCCTACAAGGGTAGCACAACCCATGCAAGCGGACATGATATATAGCGGTTCTCACTAGGATGAAATATGGCCCAGAAACCCTGTTTAAGAAACCGGGTTTCTCAGTACCTTACTAATAGGAGAAACGCTATAATTCATCCCGCCAGTCTTTCCTGCTGTGCGGATAGAGACTTTTGCCGGCGCTCTAATTCGGAAATAGTTGCTTGCGCTGACTCTTGCCACTGATTTAAACGCTGCAATTCTGTTTTCTGCTCGTCTAGCATCGCGTCAACGATTGCCTGATACCGCGCCACATGAGCGTCAATTTGCTGCTGGAGCGCACAAGCCACCCCCCGCTCGCAAGTTCGCACGGATTCCTGAGCTTGTGTCTTAGCGCTCTCAAAGTAGGCATCCAAGCTGGGGCGCAAATTCTCCCAAATTTTCTGCTTGCGCACGTCAAGTGACATAAAAAAAACCGCCGCAACTCCCCCCAGAAAACCGCCAATCAGAATTCCAACTCCTGGCAATATCATGTTGCCTATCACCGCACCGGCAGTCATTCCCCCCATTGCGATGTTGCCATCTTTACTGTCTAATTCTTTGCTCACTGACTCGGCAGAAGAAAATACATCCGCTACATTGAGTTCCATTTTTGTCTCAATCTCTGCATCCGGTTCGAGAAAGCCTGTAATACTTTGCAGCCGGCGGTAGGCATCGGAAAACTTATGTTTGAATAAAAGTTCGGCTTCTTTGCCGGTGCCGGACAGGAACTCTGCTGATTCTTCTAGCTTCTGGCGGAGCAACTGCTGGCCGGTGTTGAGTATCGATTGGGCTTCTGTTTCCACAAACTTTTTAAGCGATTGTTCGTCAGCGGCGTCAAAGATAGCTTTCTGTATTTGCGAGACAGTTGTTTCTCGCTGAGACTCCACGCACTGAACTATCTCCGCCATTGAACTTGAGAGAGCGTCTGAAAGCATTTGCCGGCAGGTGGCGTGCTGTTCGGCGGCGAAGGAAGGCAAATCCGGGATAGTTTCGCGTTGAATCGCTGCTTGGCGAGTCTCATATTGCTGCCACATATCCCGCAGCTGAGTCTCTAACTGTTCAAAGAGTCGTGTCAGCAGGCGCAGCAAGCTTTCGGCAATGCTGAGGGTGCGCTCTTGGCGAAGGCGATTGATAATAACGCTCTCCAATTTAGAAAATCGGTCTTTCCAAACGAGGCTGTCTGGCGGGATTTCCTCGGTGCCGGTTAAACTGTCTACCATCACCTGAGCCGCACAAGCGTACAGCATGGGTGGCTTGATGCCCAACCCAGCGACGAGGCGGGAGCGCAGATTAGTCAGCAATCCGCTCACTTCTTCGGGCGGGATCTGATCGATGCGCGTCACGACAAAAATGCAGCGGTGCAGGTAGGGGCGCAGCGAGCCGGCGAGAAAGTTTGTCATAGTTTGGGATAGAGGCACCGTTGCCGGTATAATAATTGCAGCGGCGTCCGCCTCATTTTCCACCACTTGTCGGGTAATCGCGCCGTGTTGCGGGTTGGTGGCGTTGGTTCCCGGCGTGTCAATGATGACGATACCATTCGCCAGAAATGCTGCAGGGTGAGTTACAGTCACGCCCACAACGTCTTTCGCGACTTCCTCGTTGGCGGTGACTAGGCGGATAAACTGCCGGTTGTCAATTCCGCTAACTCCGGGCAGCCAGGGAATGGTAATATTGGTGCTGTTGGGATTGGTTTTGACGTTGCCCGGTCGAGATCCTTGCAAACGCACTTCCACTTGCAAGGCATCGCCGTAACGCAGTCGGGTTGCTGCTGCAGTGGCGACGAGGGCTGAGGTTCTCAGCAAATCATCCCGG
Organism: uncultured Oscillatoria sp.; assembly: GCA_964546515.1. Taxonomy (GTDB): domain Bacteria; phylum Cyanobacteriota; class Cyanobacteriia; order Cyanobacteriales; family Oscillatoriaceae; genus Oscillatoria. The sequence continues at coordinate 477 of CAZJNL010000029.1, read as the reverse complement.
AGCAAGGCATTAATGAAGGTGCTCTTCCCGCTGGAAAATTCTCCAATTGCCGCCAGGTAAAGATTGGGATCGGCGCGGCGCTGTTTGATGCGCTCGATGTGCTGGCGGCACTCTTTTGCTGCGGGTTCGGGAATCTCTGAGCGGTTGATGACTTCCTGGGCAAACTGCAAGTGTTCGTCGCATCCCGTCAAGGCTTCCAGTAAGTCAGTGCTCTCCTGTGCGTTTGCTGCCATCTTTGCCTTCCGGTGGTTTTTCAAAAAAGGGTCAGGGGGATATGTCGTTCCTGTGTTGGAATTCCCACCCGATTTTAGCTGTCAGTATATCTTCTAGCAGCGGAAACTGTCACTAATTTCTTAACTTGATTTTACTGTTGAGCTTGTGGGGTGCGCTTTTGCGCTCCCACGGATTGTCGCTAGCTCTCAAAAAAAAGCGTTCCCGGGCGATAGCCCGGGAGTGGGGGCGTTGCACATCAAAAGG
>CAZJNL010000028.1:0-14476 GCA_964546515.1 uncultured Oscillatoria sp. | reverse complement strand
GAGCTGTCTATTGCTATACTTACAAGTGAGTCAGGCGAGATCCCCCCCTAGCCCCCCCTTCAAAAGGGGGGGGACATTCTCTTGCGCCCCCCTTTTAAAGGGGGGTTTGGGGGGATATGGATGCTTAGACTTGTAGGTAGCAACTTGGATTATTTCTTATAGATAAACGCAGACAATATATCCCACCCATCAGCGTCCATCTACTTCGGCGTTCATTTGCGGTTAAAATAAAAATATATTTTAGATATTCTATTGGTAGCGTTCCGCTCAAGCGCATCCAGCCGGCCAAAAGCCTGCGAATACAAAGTAGGGTGCCCTCGATTAGCACCCCACAACTGCTAATCGAGCACCTCATTAACGGGGAACCGGTCAATCAGCTGCATGGCGCGATAGGCGTTGCGCTTCAACGACTCCGAGATATTCGGCACATGAGGTATCTGAGAGAGAAAATCGAGAGTGCGGCGGAGTATGCGCACGACATCCCCCTCATCCAAACTGGTATTCTCGCACAGATCCACCCATTCCACCCCCAGAGCCCACTGCTCCACCAGAGAAATTAAATCCACCTCCAGCCACACCGGCAGCGCCACGCGATGGCGTCGCTGCAGCTGGAACAGAGCTCGGCGCACGCTGCGCAAATTCTCCAAAGCCCCCTCCACCTCCGGGGAGAGGTCATATCCCGCCCAGCTGTCCGGTCGGGACACCTCCGTAACCAAAGCCGCGCAGGCAGCGGCCAAGTGGTGGGGGTCAAGCTCGTTAAATTCCCCAGACCTCAGCGCCAGCCCCAGCCACAGTTCATTATCGCCGCGAATGGCTGCAGCGGCTTCCCCTAGGGGAGTGGGAGTCAAATCCTCCAAACCGCCAAAATGCTGCAAAATCTTAATCAGGTCGATAAATTCCTCCCAGTGGCGCTGGGACTGCTCCTGCAGCCGACCTTCGCACTTCTCGATTTCTTCAAGCAGCGCCGCCGCCCGCCGGTGCCGCTTGAGCAGAGCTGCCGGTTCCCCCCACTGGTGCAGCGGGTGAGACTCCAACTGCTGCCGCACCGCTTCGGCACGCTGCATCTGGGCGATCACTTCCGGAGCCTCATCCGGTGTTGATGGGGTGGGAATCAGGCAGGCAATTGCCGCCGTCGCGTCTGTTCCCTGGCGGCTGGCTCCCGGCTTCAGGGGCATGTCCACCGGCAGTGACTCCAGCCGCTGCACCCCTTGCACGCGGGGCAGCTCCGGATGCAAGCCCACAACATCAATGCCGGTGCACACATACCAGCGGTTATCCTGTCCCAGGCAGACCAAATGAGGCGACTGGCCCGGTCCTGGCACCCGAGTCACCAGCACAGCAGTCACCGGCTCGCTGTAGCGGATGTGCTTGCCCTTGAGTCGGAGAACCGTCCCCGGCATCGTGTACGGCAAGGCCACCGATATCTCACTTGCCGACACCTGCGTCGCTTGCTCCTGCAACGTTTTCAACAGCTGCCTTTCAGTTTTCAGCCGTTCGTACAATTTTTCATAGCGGGCTAGCAGATTCTCGTCGCAGACTGCCATCTGCTCTCGCACTTGAGCCAGTTCCAGCTTCAGCGCCGCGATCTTCTCGTGCATGGGGCGCAGAGACAGGGAAGCCAGATACTGGCCAAAGCTGCGCTCCACCAGATTCTTGGCTTCCTCGACCGTGTGTTTTTGCAGCAAATTCAGCACCATGCCGTAGCTGGGGGCGAACTGGCTCACCAGCGGGTCAGCACCGGCAGTGGCCAAATACGCCGCCTCCTTAGCGCCTTCAAAGGGAGTCTGCACCGTCACCACATGGCCGAGTTCATCCATGCCCCGCCGGCCCGCTCGCCCCGCCATTTGCAGGAACTCGGAAGCTTTGAGGAGGCGGTGCCCGTCGTCCGTGCGCTTGGACAGGCTGGAAATCACCGTGGTGCGGGCGGGCATGTTAATCCCTGCCGCCAGGGTTTCCGTGGCGAACACCACTTTAATTAGCCCTTCTTGAAACAGTTCTTCCACCAATCCCTTCCAAGCGGGTAAAATTCCGGCGTGGTGAGCGGCAATTCCCCGGTAGAGCGGCTCCACCTGACCGACGCGACCGGCTTCTGGGTTGCGAGCCAAAAACTCTTCAATCCGCACCTGCAGCTCTCGGGCTTCTCGCTCGCTGACCAGGGTGAGATTTTCGCAATCCGCCACAGCTTTATCGCAGCCCCGGCGGCTGAAGATGAAGTAGATGGCCGGCAGCATGTCCCGCTGCCACAGCTGAGAAAGGACATAGGACATGCTCGGGGCTTCCGGACGCCCCCCTTTTGGTTTTCCCCCCTTGGGTTTGAGCAGGGCGTTAATCTTTTTGCCGCTGCTGTCGAGCAGGGGAAATAGCCCCTTGGGGCTGCAGAAGTGAAAGTCCAGAGGCACTGGGCGGAAGTCGGAGTAAATTAGATCCGTCGGCCCGTGCACCTGAGATATCCAGTCCGTCAGCTGGGCGCTGTTGGCCACTGTCGCTGAGAGGGCCACCAGCTGAATGTCCGGCGGGCAGTAGATGATCGACTCTTCCCAAACCGTACCCCGCTGCCGGTCGTTCATGTAGTGGCACTCGTCGAGCACCACCGCTTCCACACCGGCTAGAGAGGTGCCCACCTCTCCGATGCGGGTGCCGTAGAGCATGTTGCGGAAGATTTCCGTCGTCATCACCAGGATGGGGGCGTCCCGATTCACTGACACGTCGCCGGTGACTAACCCCACTTGGTCTGCCCCAAAATGTTCGCGGAAGTCGCGCAATTTTTGGTTGGAAAGCGCTTTCAGGGGGGTGGTGTAAAACACCCGCCGTTTCCTAGCCAAAGCGCGGTGAATGGCGTACTCCCCGATTAAGGTTTTCCCGGCACCGGTGGGGGCGCAGACGACCACCGAGCGACCGGCATTCAGGGCGGCGAGCGCATCGAGCTGGAACTTATCCAGCTCAAATGGAAAGAGTGTCTTCAGGTTAAGCTCTTGCTCTTGGAGGTTCTGGGGCACGGCTGGCACACAATGGATGATGGCGTTGCTGGCAAGGCTTCGCTGAAATCTTGCTGCAACAGACACTTAAATCTATTTCTGATTCTAAACCGCAGGCAACAGCCCCCTGTTGCCCAGCTCAGTTTATCTGTGAAACCAGCCGCAAGGGCGCTCCCCCTCAAACCCCCACGGCAGGGATATTAGAGGACGAGAGCGGATTTTCTGGCTCTGGCGCAGCGCCGCCCTCTGCTGCCCGCCAGCGGATTATACCACATTCAACCGAAACCTGTGAAGTCCGCCCCCGAAACGGCTGCCCACTTAAGATGGGACACCCCAGGGTAACTTAAAACCCGGTTTCTCAAAGGGGTAACAAGAAACCAGGTTTCTCAAAGAAACCTGGTTTCTGTCGTTTGAGATAGATACTCTCTTTTCAAAATCCGCATCACCGCCGGCCCGGCACCGGCAAATGCCAGTCACCCGTTAATTACATAATATCCGGAAGAAAGCATATATACAAAACAGGTTTAAAGGCGCTTTTTACAAAAACCATTTAATCGGAGATAGGGGGATAGCACCCTGGTGAGCGTTCGGGTTGCAGGGGGGGAGAGATTTTCATCCCAGGCTTGCGCACCGAGAAACAAATTTATTCAGCCTTCTAAATTGCAACTTCAATAATTAAACCATGCGCAGGATTTCTGCTAATAAATTATCGGGCCCCTTAGAGAGGGCTGAATTTGGCCCCTGAATGTTGAAGTGAGTGTAAAAAGCGCGAATCGTTTGCGCCATAAAATTGAGGGCGTTTTCATAGGAATCGGGTTTCTGCTGCCATCCGAGGCAGGCTTGCAGGTGGTGGTGCAGGGCAGTTTCCAAATGAGTGAACCGGCTGGCTTTATCCACCGGCAGCAGCGCTTCTGTGGCAATGTGATAGTGAGCTAGCCCTAAATTCTTGTGGGTGGCAAATATATCGAAGCTCAGAGGTTTGCGGGACTGACTGTCTTTAAGTACCGACTGGGCGGCATTCAAAGCAGCTTCGTAGGCTTTAACGCACTGCTGCAAGAACTGCAAGCGCTGCTCGGGCTTGCCTTTGCACAGGGCGGCCAAATGCCAGTAGGCGGTGCCCAAATTATTCTGTGTCGCCGCACAGCCAGCTGGAAACGCTGCTAAAGTGCGATAAGTCAGGGCAATCTTATAGGCGCTGATCGCCTCGAGCAGGTTCTCCTCCGGCTGTTCGTACTGAGCCAAATTCCAGTAGGCAGTGCCCAAGTTATTTTGCAGCATGCCACAGTCGAGGGTCGCAGTACAGTTGCAGTAGCGGATAGCCTCATTATAAGCGGAGATCGCTTGGCGGAGGTGGGGAACCGGCTGGCAGTGCTGCGCCAAGTTCCAGTAGGCGGTGCCCAAGTTATTGAGAGTCGAGGCACACTGCACCGGCTTTTTGTGCGGGTTTTCCTCCCCCCGGCCATACCTGAGCGCTTCCTGATAGGCTAAAACGGATTGCTGCAAGTTCTCAGCCGGCTGCCGGTAGCGGGCCAACTCCCCGCAGACCCCTGCCAAATTATTCTGTACTGTCGCGTAAGACACCGGCTGCCTTTGGGGACTGACATTGATCAGCGCCGCGTGATAGGCGTGAATTGCCAACTCCAGCTGCAACAGCTTCTGCTGTGTGTCCTCCAGGCGGCGGGACAGCATCCAGTAGAGATTGCCCAGGTCATTCAAAATATCGGGCACCTGAGGAGAAGTCGCCTCCAGAAATTCCAGCACCAGCTGGTAGGCGCGGATGGCAATTGTCAGGTTTTGGGGCGAGGCATCTCCCCGCTCAATGCGAGTGCGGTAGAGCTCTGCCAGTGTCAGGTAGGCATCCGCCAGCAAGGCCGGTTTTGCCGGTTGCCGGTACAGTTGCTCAATATTTTCCAGGGTTTGCAGCGAGTGCGAATTGTTTAACTGCGCACCCCAACCCACTTCTTGCGACGCACTAGCGAGTACCAAATCCACCAACTCTGCTACCGCGCCAGATTGCTGTTTGAGCAATGGGAAGGGTGTGGGGGCTTTTCCTTGTGCGAGCTCCCGACAAGGGATGGCTTGCAAAGTGGGGGATAGAGTGGATGTGTCACCGGATGTGTTACAGTCGTTTGGCTTTGGCTGGAAGACAATTTGTGTCTGAGAATACGCTGCTGTATCCCCATTGTGCCCAGTTCGTTGTTCTGAATCGAGAGCGGGGATGGAAATATTTTCCACTCCGCGAGAGGGGGAGCGCAGCACTGCTGCCCCCCGGCTGGTTAAATCGGTGATGTGTTCAATTCCCGCCCCTATATCCAGCACGGAAGGCGCAGCCACCGGCAGGCAAACCGAGCGCTGGGGCACAGGTGCCGGTGGAAGGGTTTTTTGTTTGCCGGTGGTGCCAAATTCTGCAGAATGCCGAGCCGCGTCTGTGCGCTCACGGGCCAAAATGTCCCAGACAACCTCCTGAGGAGCGGTGATTTCTGACTGTAAGGGCGAACAGCCTATTGCCGGTGCGGGTGGCGGCGCAGCGCCGGCACTATTTTGGCGATTTTGGCAGCCAGTCCTCGGTGCGGCTGGGGCACAGGGGGCCGGTTTTGGCTCTCCCTCAAACTCAAATACGCCGGTGCGCCGGTTCCAAAACTCAGCTGCAGACTGCTGGATAGTCTGCAACCAAGGTCGAGTCAGCCAGAGTAACAGGTTGGACTCCAAAGCCGACAGGCTGCGGTCGATATCGCGCAGATAGCTGAGGAAAGACCACTGCAGGGCCGGTCTTTGCCGCGTTAAGTGTTCCACGCCCAAAATCTGAAATCCGGTTGGCGGGAGATCGGCGTTCCTCGGTTTGGAATGCTCAGCTAGCCATTCAGCGATTTGAGCGATGGGATTGGGATGGCGGCTGTTCAGCTGCAGGGTTACTAATTGAGGGCAGTCCGGCTGTTTACTCTGCGCACCGTCTTCGGCTGCCGGTGCCGGTGGCGCACAGCTTAACTCCGCTTCTAAATTGGCAGCTAGGTGATTGCGCAAGGGCATGTCATCGCAGACTGCCACAAAAATTTGCCGGCGCAAATTTAAGCTCAGCGCCAGTTTCAGGCGCTCGTAGATTTGCTGGTTCGAGTCTGTTACTTTTGGGGGTGTTACTGTTGGGGTTGCAATCGATGTGACGCTTATGTTGTGCGGGGAACTGCGATCTGCTAGTTGCATCTGAGAGTACCTTTGCTCTGGGGGAACTCATGTTTGGTGCGTCTAGCTTTACGGCGGATGCGTGCTCGGTTCAGGATGCCTGCGTGCGGTTTACAAAGATGGTGTGCTGCCGGTTGGGTGGCGAGCGCGGGGCGTGCCGGTTTTTCCCCTGACACTATCAGGACTCTGGCGCAGCGTTTTGATGGGAAAATACAGGAAGTTTTCTGATTTATATTCCTTAAGGTAGATTAGCTGTTCTGTAAGAGGGTTGATGGGGGAGCGTTGGGGGCGCTATTAGGGGCGGGTTTATCGATATCTCTGCGGCGCAGGAACAATCTTGATGAACCCGCCCCTGTTTTGCCCACTGGCGGAGGCGACGCACCCGCTAGCATCCCACTAAAGCAAAAATATCACAATCGGGGGGGACAGGGGGAGAGAAAAAAGCCGCATCTGGAATCTCTGCCATGGGTATATTGACTCGATCGGGATGCTCCCTCCCCCCGGGGAGGGATACAGCCTTAATTTTTCCCGCCTTGGCGATTTAAGCGATATAGCAGTGGCTCTTTGTACAGATTTTTACCGAATATGCGGGTAAATTGCCCGCTATTTTCTAGCCCCAATAAATCTCTTGTTAACTCCCCCCCATCTCGGCGCTTTCGCGAATCTAATACCAGGGGGCCAATTGCCACGACACTGACCCCTTTTTGCCGGAGTTCCTCAACCCATTCAGAGATATTTTTTGACTTAAAGGGGACGTTTAAAACTTGTCGGTTCAGTTTTTTCCCATAGAAAAGGTAGTTGCGCGAGCTGAAAAAATATCCAATCTTTTCGGTTGGAGCTATATGGGCTTCCATGTATTCATAGATTACTCCATAAATTTCTGTGCGGGCTAAATCACGTTTTTCTCGGGCAATCCAGGTAGCGCTGACGGTTAAGGCGATTGCTAGAAAAATTGCCACGGGGCGGCGCGACGGTCTGAAAAGTCTGGAAAACTCTGCAATAAATCTATTGGCTTCAGTTTTCCTGTTTCCTCTCCCTGCAAGTAAGAACAGGAGTATTATATATATCAATAGGCCGGCGGCGACACCGGACATCTCAGCTGTAAGGTGGTTGAAAATAAAAGCAGCAGCTTGGCCCGGAGAATCTTTAAAGCTATCCAAAATGTTAGTCGGCCTAACTTCACTGTTTCCCACAAAGAATTCATGCCTCACCAGGTCAAAGAGACTGCTGCTCAATGTGCCAGTAACAGTGCTCAGACAAACTAAGGCTGCGATAAATTTGTCTGGAGTTCGCATCAACGTTGCGCTAGCTGCCGCTGCTACTCCTAATACCCCCAAAAAGGGAAATCCATATCTCAAGTTGTAGCCGACTATCAAAGAGCTAATCTGTCCCGCCACATACCCACTTGTGCCAGAACTGTAAGGTGTGTTCCAGTAGAGAAATCCTGTAGCTATAAGCGCGGCAAAGAGATAGACAATGTTTTGATGGGTTCTTCTCCTTTGACCAGTTAGGAAAGCTACAGGCAAAACAAGCACCTGCAATAACATCGCCACAAAAGGAATCTGCAATCTAGCAATGGCTTGGATGCCGAAAGTTTTCCAGTGGGTGATGTTTGTCGGATTAAACTGATTTGTTAGGGTACTTTGCTGGAGTTTATAAAGATTGACTCTTGCGGGTACAGGTACGGCGGGGAGAGCTGTGCTGACAGCTTTTATAGCGCTCTGGCTGGCTGTATAAGATTTTATCTCCAGAAAGTTCCTCAAGTACCAAAAACCTCCCAACACTAACAAGCACATTACACCTGTAGCGACGACGGGTAACACTTGTCTGTTGAAACTCAACTTAGGGGTAGCGATCTGATTGTTTTTGCGCCAGCTCCTGGGAATTTCTAGTAGAGCGAATAGGGCGGCGATAAAAGCTGCATAAATAAATCCTGTTATTTTGAGGCCAACCAGCATTCCCAGCGATGCTAGTAAGAGTGCGAGTTCGGTCGCCGACCTGCTTCTGTGATAGGACAGTGCCAAATAAAGACACGCCATATAAAACGAAGCTAAGGGCAAATCTATATGGAGTGTGTTGACCTGATCGATGATATAAGGCACCGTTAAAACGAGAGAGGACGCCGCCATACTGTGAAATCTCGTCGCCCCAAATTGACGGCTCAGCAGGTAAACGGAAAGCCCCAGAAGCAACCAAGCGATTAACGCCGGCAAACAAACCAGGAAGTCCTCTCCAAAAGGCATTAAAAATAAGGCGCACAGCACTTCCCAGTTATAAGGGTATACTTTGGCATCTTGATGCTCGAAAATCCACTGTCCAGCTGGATCTAACAGGGTAAAGTAATGGGTTTGATACCACCTGGCCATAGGAGGGAGGTGGAACCACAAAGAGTCGTAATATGTCACCGGCACTGTCGCCAGTTTGGCCAGAAGAATCAAACCGACAAAGGAAAGGGAAGCGACGACTAGTAGCTCTTGTTTATTAAACCGCAGGCTGACTGTCATCAGGTTTCGCCAAGACAAGGGTGCCCACCGGCTCATTCGTAGCAAGCTGAGGGTGCCGGCGGCAAAAATAAGGATTTCTGATAGGATTAATGCGGCGACATGAAACTGTCTAATACTCCCTAAAAAGAGTCCAGTCAGCACCTGTAAAAGGCTCCAAGCTGTTCCTATCAACAGCCAACTGTGAGCGAAGGAATATGCCTGTGTATGGCGGGCATTTTTCAGGACAATAGACAGGCATAATGGAAGCGGGCCTCCTAGGATAATCAGGAATAGCATCAACTCCCACAGATGTTTAAACAGGTCAGCAATTGCGTTCAAATTCATGGCCCCTTACTCCCTGATAGGAATTAGACATCACTCTTCGATATTACCACAAATTCAGCTTTGACGCTGTTGGATTCCCCGCTCCCAAAAAAAACCGGCAGCATTGGCCACCTGGGACAGGAAGAGTAAGCCGGTGAGCAAGGGCGCGGGCCGGTGCAATGGCTGCACAAACGGGTAAGTTAGCAAGTTGAGATAAAATGAGAAAGGCTCCACTTTAACCGGCTCTCGGTTTCGCTGGGCGCGAACTTGGTGAAAGCAGAAAGCGCCGCGACCGTAGTTAAAGTGCTGCCGCCAGAACGCAGGAAGTGCGAGGCGATGGGCGTGGTAAACCAAGACTTCGGGAGCGTAGATCATATGATAACCTTTGTGCAGCCAGCGGTCGCAGAATTCCCTGTCTTCTGCTGCAGCCAGAGGAAAGCTCGTATCAAAGCCGCCAAGAGCGCGGAAACGCTCAGCTGGTAGGGCGAAATTATTAGAAGCGAAAAAACTGGCCCCCTCGGCACTAGCATTATAATACCCGTAAAGATAATCGATTAGTATCTGACTTGCGGTAGAATAGAGATTGTCGGAAAGGGCGTTGACAGTTCTACCGCCAATTATGCTATCGGGAAACTCGGCAAAACGCGCCGCCAAGGTTGTGAGCCAATCAGAAGCAGGCGTGCAGTCGTCGTCGGTGAAGGCTAGAAACTCGCCCTTGGCTCGGAACGCGCCGGTGTTCCGCGCCTTTGCTGGGCCGGCATTGGGTTGCTTGAGCAGCATTATGTGCAGTTGGCTTTGCACCTGCTCTACCGCACTTTCCACCGGCATCTCGCTACCGTCATCGACTATAATAACCTCAAACCGCTCCCGGGGATAATCCAGCCGCGCTAGAGATTGAAGGCAGGTAGCCAGACGTTCCGGACGGTTGTAGGTGGGGATAACAATCGAAAAAAAAGGCTGTTCTCGTTCCATAAAAATTCTGGCGTTTTTTTGTCCTGGATTGCTCTGTTAGTTAGCACCGGCTCGTCTGTCTCGCTCTGCCTAGTGGCGCTCGCGATGGTACGAGGGTTTTATCAGCTATTTTAGCTTACATTTTGCCAGGGAAGCTGAGAGCGGAATAGGGCAATATCGCTTTTGGTGAATTCGCCGGTGAGCAGGAATGCTAGGGGGATGAGAAGGGCGAGCGCCGGCAATTTCAAGAGCAGCCAAAAGCCCGGCGCAGAGCAGTAAGCAGCCACGGCGTAGATTAACCCGCAGACGAGGATGCTTCTGAGGAGTGTGCGGAAAGGGGGAAGAATCCGCCAGATGCGGTAGACAGCTAGCACCGTCGCAGTCGCCCCGACAAAAGCAAACGAGGTGGTGACAGCAGAAGCGCCAATCGCTCCCAGTTTGGGGATTATTAACAGGTGTCCGATCGCCGCTAGAGGCACCATTGGCCCAGTGAAGGCAAACGTCCAATTGGGTTTGTCAGCAGCGATGAGAATGGCTGTATTTACAGAGATTCCGACAAAGGCAACCGCCCCAAACATCAGCACAGCCAACAGCGGGGCTGCCGGCAGAAATGGCTCACCAAAAATCAGCCCAACAATCTCAGAAGACGTTCCAGCCGTCAGCGCCGCAAAAGGCAGTATCAAGAGAACCAGACGCATCGCCTCCCGACTCATTTTTTTTGCGTGTTGGATCTCCCCTAAGCGCAACGTCCGAGTCAGGTTCGAGAGCAGCACTGGCCCAAAAGATAGGGCAAAGATAGTGGGAATTAGGGACAGGTTTTGTGCTGCGCCGTAGATGCCGGCCTGTTCGGCGGTGCCGCCCAGCACTTTCAGCATCAGTAAATCTAGTTTATCATAGAAACGCATCGAGAGAGAATATAGAAATAGCGGCCAAGCGTAATCCCACAATTTCTTGACGGGGAAAGGCTCGTCACAGAAAAGCGAGGGGCGGACGTAAAATCGACTGAATACCAATTCTACCAGCGACGCCCCAACGCTGCCCAGAATTGCTCCCGGCACGGAAAAACCCAGCCCGACTAGGAAAACCATTAAGATTAGCCTCGCGATCCAGCGACTGGCACCGGCGATCGCTTGTCCGGAAAAGCCACCTAGCCCCATAAGAATCGACCGGTGTGCCCTAGCCGCAGCGAACAGAATAATTTCCGGAGCAAAGAGCAGCAGGTATGCGGTCAGCTGCGGTTCGCCCAGCAGCGTCGCAATCGGAACCGCTGACAAACACAAGAGAAATGCCGCACTGGCGCTCACTAGCAAATGCTGCTGCAGGACAGTCGTGCCAACCGGTCGCCAATCCTCAGCTTCGCTGACAAATTTAATGGTCGTGCGCGAGAAAATTGAGGTCGCACTCCACTCTATCCAAGTAATTATAGTGGCAGCTACAGTAAACAAGCCGTAGCCGTGTGGCCCCAGCGATCGCGTGAGAAAGATAGCCGTCAGCAAGCCGGTTGGAAACAGCAGAGCTTCGCCTGCAAAAGTCTGCACTGTTCCTTTTATCGTGCCGCGTCCTGGTTTGGAATAGGGTGAATTCATTACTGTAATATTGTTAGTTTGTAATTTTTAATTTTGATTCTGTGAGCGGAATTTCAGAATTTGAAAATTTGAAATTTTCTCGCTAATGAATAAGTTATGGTTTCTTTATATCTCGTCAATATCCTCGCCGTTAGCACCAATTTTTTCTCCTTTTTTTATTTACGACCGCCCCCAACTCCTGCTTTGAGTCTCAGTTTTTCCCAGGCGCTAACATATCTCACAAAACACATGACTATCGAAACCTTTAATTTTCGATCTAACCCGGGCAATCGAGGGTCAAAAAAAGCATTAAATGCAAACCTCAAAGGAGGAACAAAATCTATAATTAAGTCTTTGAAAAACAAAAAAAATTGCTTGAATGGGGAAGAGTTTTCCAGATTTTGTAAATCATAAGAGCCTCCAGCAAGGCGAATCGTTCTTTTATATAACTGCTGAAAAGAATGTCTGGCTGGATGACGAACGCAAGCATCCTCTGCATAAACCTGCTTGTAACCGTGCGCAAAAACTCTGCGTCCCCAATCCACGTCCCCCCCTGACTTCAAGTTTGCATTGAACCGTCCGACTTTCTCAATTACCTCGCTAAAGGTAAAAACATTAGCTGTCGCCCCAAATCGACGATTTTTTAGCAATTGCTTTTGAGGAAAAGCAGTAATGCTTTCATATAGCTCTACAGGCGTTGGTCGCTGGGTATCTTTGAAGAAAACTTCGATTTTACCTGCCACTAGGCCACAGTTAGGGACTTGCAGCAAATTTCTCACGCCGTTTTCAATCCAATTGGGATAGGGAATGCAATCCGCGTCCGTAAAAGCAATAATTTCTCCTTTAGCTTGGGACAAGCCTTTGTTGCGAGCTGCATAGGAACCGGGAGAACTTTCATAAATGGTGCGGGCTTGACCGAAGTGGGATACTACGCCTTTAATATCTTGTGCCGCATCCGAACCATTATCCACAACGATCACCTCATATAAATCTTTGGGATAGGTCTGATTTTCTAGAGCCTCTAAACAAATTCTCAGAGGCTCCGCATCATTAAAAACTGGAATTATCACAGAAACCAATGAGCCAGCCTCTGACGCGATATTCTTATTTTCTTCAAGATTTTCAGCGCTCATACTTTTCTTTCCCGCCCTGCTTTTGAATGAAATATTAATGGCTTTTAGTTCCGTTGAAAAAACTGCACTTATTTTCTAGGTTTTGTCCGAGCCTCGTCAGCTTCGGTTCCTCCTGCTGCTTAGCAACAGGAACAGCTAACAGACACGGCCAAAGTGCCGCACTTGCGCACTTGCGCTCGCCATCAAATACTGCTGCAGTGCAGTCGTGCCAGCGGGTCGCCAATATGACGCGCCAAGCTGACAAATTTAATTGTCGTGCCCGCGAATATTGAGGTCGCACTCCACTCTATCCAAGCAATTATAGTGGCAGTCAAAGTACACAAGCCGTAGCCAGCTGGCTGGCTCCAGCCAGCGGGTGAGAAAAACGGCACCCCGTCCCTTAAAGGCAGCAAAATTTTCATTTTTCCCTCTATTGGCTGATTTCTCCGCTGCTGAGATAACTCTAACCGGCGCTAATTTCTGCGATCGCTCCCGCCTTCCAACGGTGGCGCTCACAGCCGTTCGCCCCTACTTTAAAACTAGAGATGATTCCCTTGGATTTTTCACCGGCTCTTTCCTCGTAAACTCCTCATAGTACGACCGTTCAGTATTGACCTCCCACAAATCGTGCTTTTCCCCCAGGATATTTTTCACCGCCAACATCCCCGTCAGCATCGAGTGATCCTGATTGTTATATCGGTGCATCCCGTTCCGCCCCACCGTTTGCAAATTTTCAATCGTTTCTAAAAAGCCTTTGATAACCTTTAAATGCTGGCGGTATTCGCTATCGTACACTGGATACGCTTTCGGCTGGCGGATGACAGCCCCTTCTTGCACGTCGGCAGTCGTAGCCAAACCCAGCTGACCCAGCTCCTGAGTTGCCAGCTCGATCAGCGCTGTGTCTGTCATGTTCCATATCGCATCGCCTTCGTTGCAGAAATATTCCATCCCCAGGCAAGTCTTGCTCGCATCGGGAACCATCGCCGGACTCCAATTTTTGAAGTTCTGTATCCGCCCCACTTTCACCTCTGGCGCGTGGATGTAAATCCAGTTGTCGGGAAATAAACTTCCTTTATTGATGATGAGGGCGACAATTAGGAACGCCCGGTATTTCAGGCTTTTTGCCGCACGCACCACCTCCTCTGGCGGCGCGGGGTCGAGCCGCAGGATTAATGAGGTTACCGGCATTGAGGAGATGAAATGCTCTCCAAAAAGTTGAACGATTTCCCCTTCCTTTTGGGCTGTAATGCTTGTAATGCGATTGCCTTCCCGCTCCACCTTTAGCACGCCGGTATTGAGCCACACCTGACCGCCTTGGCTCTCCACCTTCTCCTGAAATCGCTCCCACATCATCCCCGGGCCCAAAACCGGGTAGTCAAATTCCTTAATCAAGCTTTTGGCATTATTGCTGCCGAAGATAGCGTTGAAAATGGCTGTCTTTAGCGAGAGTCCTTTGATCCGCTGGGCTGCCCAATCGGCTTGGATGTGGTGACAGGGAACTCCCCAGACTTTCTCAGTGTAAGTTTTGAAGAAGGTTCGGTAGAGACGTTCGCCGAAGCGATTGATTACCCACTGCTCTAGGGTGTCTTCTTCTTTTAAGGGCTGCCATTTGGTTTTGAAATAGCTCAGCACCATCAGCAGGCTTTCGATTGGCCCCACATGCAAGAGGGTATTGAATATTTCCAGGGGGTAGTTGAAAAACCGTCCTTTATAGTAGATGCGCGACAGGCGGGGAACTTTGATGAACTCTTCTCCCAGCACCTCCTGCCACAGTTGCTGCACGGCTTCGACTTTAGTGTAAAATCGGTGCCCGCCAATATCGAAGCGATATCCTTTGTATGTCTCCGTGCGCGATATTCCGCCGACTTTATCGGCTTTTTCCAGGACAG
>CAZJNL010000027.1:0-14965 GCA_964546515.1 uncultured Oscillatoria sp. | reverse complement strand
AATGGAGTTAAAGCGCAGGCAGTGGCGCAACAGCAAAATACGGCACAGGTTTCGGACAGCTTTGACGAGAGTGGACTTTTTGGCTTGTCAGGCGCTGCGACTGTACAGCCTTATACTGACGTTTATAATAATGGTCTGGGGGTGTCGGAGTCGTTTGAACCGCTAGAGCAAACAGCACAGCAAAATGTTTTTCAGCCCCAGGAGCTATTCCCTCAGTCAGAGCCGATGTTTAGTGTGTAGGTAAGTTTTATTGTCCGGCACATACTTTAGATAGATTTTAGTGCCATCCCCACATCTAAATGGGGGCTTGGGGCGGGTGGCGACTGCGGAGCAGTAACCCTAGCGCTGGGGGGATTGGGCATTGCGGCAACATTCCCCAGGGCAGCCCAATTACGGTGAATCGAACAGACATGATCTTATTGTCTAAGATAGCGTTTTTCATATTAATCAGGGACTGAGAAACCAGCAAGGGTGCGAGCGCAGGGGCACCGGCACTACGCTGATCGGGGTATTGATGCGTACTTCATCCCACTGAAACCCGCTACATACAGGCTAGACAAATGTAAAAACCGACTCCGCTAGGGACCGAATATGTTCGGTCTCTACCTAAGCATCAGTCAGGTGGAGTGGCCATTCAACTGAGAGCGGATAATTATTTAAGGGCTTGCGCAGCCGGTGCGACGGAATGATTGAGTTTCTAGATTTTCTCCCCCCGCCTTCAAGGTAAGTGAGGTACAGCTGTGACAGTAGAATTATTTGATGCCAGTTATTACGCAGCCGCCAATCCGGACTTGGCGGCTGCCGGAGTCGATAGCGAAGCCGAATTGCGAGCGCACTTCCAAGAATATGGATTAAAGGAGAACCGGCGATTTTCACCCTTTGTGGATTTGCAATACTACCGGAATCTCTACCCAGACTTGGCGGCAGCAGGATTAACCGATACCGCTCAGCTTTTAGAACATTTGCAAACCTATGGGGTGGCGGAAAACCGGCGCTTTTCGCCTTTGGTACATTGGGACTTCTACCGCAACAGCTACTCAGACCTTCAGAACTTGAGCAGCGAGCAGCTTTTCCAGCATTTGCGAGACTTTGGGCTGCAGGAAGGCCGGCGGTTTTCACCCGTGGCGGATCTCGACCTTTACCTGTCGAGTTACCCTGACCTGCAGCAAGCTTTCGGGAATGACAGAGAAAAATTGCTGCAACACCTGGAAACTTATGGCGTTTCGGAAGGGCGAACATTTGCGGATGGTTTAAATTTAAGGAATTATTTAAACCTCAACCCGGATGTGAGTGCAGCAGTCGGCGGTTCTTTAGAGGGCGCTTTAGACCACCTAGTCCGGTATGGGATTAATGAAAAACGACCTGGAGTGCCGCAGAAACTGGCTGCAGGAAGCTTGCTGGTTCAAAATACATTCTTTCTGGTTCCCAGCAATACTGACCCCAACGGATTCTTTGGCTCCGACGAAACGGACATGCTGGCATCCTACGACCAAGCGGGGAATTTCCTTGGCTTCTTTAATAAATATGCCGGCACCGACAACCCCCAGGATGGCATCGGCGGCATGACTTTGGGGCCCAACGGCAATATCCTGGCCAGCTCTCAAAACTCCGATCGGGTTGTCATGTACGATCCGCTGACTGGGCAGTACCTGGGCGTGTTTGGCGACGCCTCCAATCAGGGCAGCGGGCTGGATTTCCCCGCCGGCATCACCGTCGGTCCCGACAGAAACGTTTACGTCAGCAGCTTGGGCACAGAGCGCATCCTCAAATTCGACGGCTTGACGGGACAGTCTCTGGGCGTGTTTGCCAGAGGCAACACGGACGACACTGCAGCAGAGCGCTTCACTGACTTGGAGCTCGGTTCTGACGGCAACCTGTATGTCGGTTTCAACCCCGAGTTTGGCGACCCCGGACTGGGCAAGGCCCAAGTGCGCGTCTACAGCGGCGCAACAGGGCAATTAGTCCGCACCATAACCGGACTGGATTTTGCCGCTGCCCTGGCCTTCGGGCCCGATGGCAACCTTTACGTCAGTGACGATCCTTCCAGTGTCTTCCGCTCTCCCACCGAGATCGTGCCTGTAGATCCTCAGAAGTCCGGTCGAATTGCGGTGTACAGCACCCAAGGCAACCCGCTGCGCAGCTTCAATGTCGGTGTGGGCAATGCCGGCAACGTGTCTTTTTCTCCCGACGGCACCCTGTACCTGAGCAACCCCGGTTCAGGTACGGTGACGCGCTACAACCCGGACACCGGAGCGCCTCTTGGCGACCCCATAGATGTGCCGGCCATAACAGGTGGACTGGGGCGACCTACTGGCGTTCTGTTCTTGGAATCAGATGTCCAGTCGCCAATCCTCCCCTGAGTGCACTGTCAAATGTCAAATGTGAATTTCTTTTTTATGCCTTGACATTTCAGAATTCACACTTTATAACTTATCCCTACTTAAGGGAGAAAATTATCTCCGATTTAGCACTATTAACGCGGCCAGAACTCCAGACAGGGGCCAATGATTTGGAACTCAAAGAGCTTACAGACGAGCGGCCAAACTAATTTGTTCCCGCGCCGGCTGAAAAAAGTTTAGAAATTTTCTGCTGAAGCCGACTGGCCCTGAGGAGTGTGTGGGGACGCGACTGATCACTCTGCAGCTGTACGTTCAAAATCAAAAGTTTTTTATACATGTTCTAAGTATTTTTTATAGCCACTTCTCAGGAAAAAATCACCACCGCCTCCCTAGCAAAATGTCAAAGTGGTGCTAAAATTGCCAGCAAGTGTGTCCGCTCTACGGCCCCCACATATTGCGTCCGGTTGAGTAACGGTGATCGGGATGGAGGGAGAGAGGGGAAACAGGGAAGTGTGGGGGAACAGGTTTCAGGTTGTAGAACTCGCCCGCAGCGCATTCTACACTTCTGACACCCACACAGAATTTAACACCGGCTTCGGGGGAGGAAATGAATTACGGGTAATTAGACGGGGTTGATAAAATAGACCATTCTCGTTACAGCCGGCTTATCAAACTCAGGTGGTGCAGCGCTCGCCGGAAACACGGAAGCTGCGGCAAAGGGCCGGGGGGAGACGCTCCATGTACAGTCTCTACAGTTGGAAGGAAAAAAAAACCAAGATAACAGCAGCAAAAGACAAAGTTTATGCTATACTAGAGAAAAGGTGTAAAATCGGTATGCGGAGTTTACGCTCTGCGCTCGTGTCCGTACCGACGCTTGCAGTTGAAAAAAGAGACTGCCTTACGGGGTGCTGTGTTCTCGCCGGGGAGCGTTCTACTTCAGACGGGCGACACAATGCTTGAAAAAGGCCGTGTGCGAAAGCCCAGTCGCGTCTCTACATCAGGAAACCATTATTACCAGTAGCTACTCCAACGCAGCCCGGATTATCCGAGCGCGAAAATGCGGCAGATATGATGCAGGCGGCAAAAAGTCAGGGAGTTGTTCGAGATAGGTATTCGCCAGCCTCAGAAGACCTGCAAATTATAGCTCTCGAAAGTTTCGGAGTAGAGAATAATGTCAGTCCCTAAAAGTAGAAATCAGCCAAAGTGAGAGTTACTTTTACCTGGAAACCATAAAAAGGATAAAAAAGCGAATGATTGAGAATATATCAAGTCTGTTATATGACTGGGAATTTTATGCTGCCAATAACCCGGATCTAGCGTTAGCTGGCTTGACGAAACCGGAACAGCTGCTAGACCATTTGAAGAGATTTGGAGTGGCAGAAAACCGCAAGTTTTCTCCTCTAATCAATCTAGATTTTTACGCAGCGGCTAACCAAGATTTGCAAGCAGCAGGCTTGAATAGAGAGCAGCTGCTAGACCACTTGCAGACATATGGGATAGCGGAAACGCGGACTTTTTACCCCCTTTTCGACCTGCAATTTTATCGCGACAGCAACTCGGATCTGGCCGGGATGACCAACCAGCAGCTGCTAGAACATGTGCGGGCATTTGGCATAGCAGAGGGCAGACGAATCTCTCCCTTTTTCGACCTGCAATACTATCGCCAGAACAACGCCGACCTGGCTAACTTGTCCAACCAGCAGCTCTTAGAGCATTTGGAGATTTTTGGGATAGCAGAGGGCAGGACATTTTCTCAGTTCGTAGACCTGCAATACTATCGCGCGACTTACGCCGACTTGGCAAGCTTGAGCAACATGCAGTTGTTCGATCACTTGGTTGAATTTGGGATACCAGAAAACAGGGACTTTGACGCGGAAGTCGATTTAGACATTTACGCGGCTAACAACCCAGATTTGGTGCAAAGCTTCGGCGGCGATCGGGAGAAACTGTTTGAGTACCTGGTAACAGTGGGCGCGGCAGCAGGAGGCTTTGGCCCCACACCGGCACCCACTCCCACACCAGAACCCACTCCCACACCAGAACCAACTCCCACACCAGAACCGACTCCCACACCGGTACCCACGCCGGCACCCACTCCCGTCCCAGTTCCCGTCGAGGTGCCCGTCCCCACGCCGGTGCCCACGCCGGTGCCGAATAACCCGCCGACAGTAGCAGCGCAGATCGAAGACAAGACTGCCACAGAAGGGACGGCCTTCAGCTTCGCAATACCTCAGAACACCTTCACCGATCCAGATGGGGGCACGCTGACACTCGGTATCGTCGGCACCCTCCCCGAGTGGCTGACCTTTAATGCCACCACCGGCACCTTCACCGGCACACCGGGCGACGCCGACACCGGCACCCTCAACCTCCTGGTGACAGCCACCGACAGTTTAGGCGCTGCAGCCAGCGACAACTTTACCATTACCGTAGAAGGCGTCAATGACCCGCCAACCTTAACAGGGGCAATTGCCAGCCAGACTGCAGCACAAGGAGAAGTCTTCTTCTTCCCTGTGCCAAAAGGCACCTTCACCGATGCCGATGCCGACGACACCCTGACCCTTTCAGCCACCCTAGACGATGGCAGTGACCTGCCCGACTGGCTGACCTTCGATGCCGCCAGCGGCACATTCATTGGCATACCGACCGAAGGCGACGACACCTTAAATATCACAGTTACCGCCACCGACGCTGCCGGGGCAGTTGCCTCCGGCACCTTTGCCGTAACTGTTGCCGCCGGCAACCAGCCCCCCACCCAAGGAAGTGTCATTCCTAACCAGACGGTTGCAGTAGGGGCAGCCTTCAGCTTCACCTTGGCTGAAGCCACCTTCACCGATGCCGAAAACGGGGACACCCTAACCCTTTCAGCCACATTGCTGGATGGAAGTCCCCTGCCAGTCTGGCTGACCTTCAATGCCGCAACCGGCAGCTTCACCGGCACACCGGCAGCCGCTGACACCGGCATCTTGGCTGTGCGAGTCACCGCAACAGACACTTCAGGTGACAGCGTTACCGACGCCTTTACCATAAACGTCAACGTCGCGCCGGCCTTAGCAACTGCAATCCCCGACCGGACTGCCACAGAAGACACACTGTTCAGCTTCACCCTGCCGGGAGCCACCTTCAGCGATCCAGGGGACACGCTCACCTTCCAGGCGATTGCCTCAGCTGACTGGCTGACCTTCAATCCAGCCACCGGCACCTTCAGCGGCACCCCAAGCAACGACGATGTGGGCGGCACAAACGTCACAGTCTTCGCCACCGACAGTGCCGGTGCAACAGTCAGCGACAGCTTTACCGTTACCGTTGCCAACGTTAACGACGCGCCTGTTGTGCAAACACCCATCCCAGACCAGAACGCCGAAGGAGACGAGCCCTTCAGCTTCACCCTTCCGGGAGGCACCTTCACCGATGTGGATGCCGGTGACACCCTGAGCTACTCAGCCTCCGCTGCAGGTCTTGACAGCCTGCCTGCGTGGCTGACCTTCGACCCTGACACTGGCATCTTCACCGGCACCCCACCCAACGAGGAAGCCGGCACCTTAAATATTGCTGTTACCGCCACCGACGCTGCCGGCGCGACGGGTACAGATACCTTTGCCCTGGTCATTGCAGACAATCCGCTGCCCGACCAGACAGCCACAGAAGACACCCTGTTCAGCTTCCAAGTCCCCGACACCGTTTTCGGTGCGGTCGATCCCGCCAACCCGCCGGTCTTCTCAGCCACATTAGCCACAGACAGCGATACCGTAGCCGGTAACGATACTCTGCCGGCGTGGCTGACCTTTGACCCCGCAACCCGTACCTTCAGCGGAACTCCGACTAACGACAATGTTGGCGAGCTGGAAATTCAACTGACAGCCACCGGCGGCACCTTGACTGAGCCGGTCAGCGACAGCTTCCTGCTGGAAGTGGAAAACGTCAACGACGCGCCGACGCCGGATGCAGAAAATCCCTTCCCCAACCAGAGTGCGCCGGTAGACGCCTCCTTCACCTTCTCCATCCCTGAAACAGGCAGCTTCATTGACGTCGATGCGGAAGACACGCTGACCTACTCAGCCAGCGGGGCGGATGGCAGCCCCCTGCCAGACTGGCTCAGCTTTGACACCCTGGAAGGCACCTTCAGCGGCACCCCAACCGCAGACGATGTTGGCACCCTGGATATTACCGTCACCGCCACCGACTCTGGCGGCGAAACAGTCAGCGACACCTTCACCCTGGCAGTTGGCGTCACCGGCGTGGTGTCAGCCCTGTTTGACAGTTACGAAGTGGCGCTAGCGACCCTTGTTACCAATCCCTTGCAAGATTTCCTGGCAGAGGATGTAACGTGGAACATCGCTGGGGACAGTGACAGAATCCCATTCGCTGACCATTATTCATACGATGAAGTTGGCAGCTATTTCACTCAGCTGGTGCAGAGTGTCGTGCTGTACGACCCGACTCCCATGAACGACGAGGAAACGGGCTTTAAAGTGCTCGACATTATCGAGGGAGATCCTGACGCCGCAGGGAATACCCGGGTGGCGGTGCGGGCGTCGCAACAGGGTTTGGGGGCACAGACCGGCGATTTTTTTGAGACGGATTTTACCTTCCTGCTGACCGTGAACCCAGACGGTCTGGTTTCATCACTGGACGCTTATTACAACACCTATCCCGTAGCGGCAGTCATAGCCGACCAGCCGGCACCGGCAGTCCCAGACGATGACCAGCTGACAGGAGAGTCGGCAGCCAATCCAGATCCAAACGCCAACGAGTCAGCCGCACTAGCAGCCGCGACCGGCACCTGGAATGCCTTGATAGCCGGCAATCTGGTTACAGCTTCCACCTTGCAGGCACCCGACACAAACTGGAGCTTTGCCGTTGGCGGTCCGAGCTTCCTGCCTTATGTGGGCGCAGCGCAAGGGTTTACGTCAGATGGGCAGCCTCTGGCCCCGAACTTCAGCAATGCCGGCCCTATCATCGGGGAACTGCTGGGGCAGCTGGGCAGGGTTGTGCGAGCGGGAGACATTAGCATCGAAGAAACCTTTGTTGAAGGCAACCGGGTTTTGGTGCGCCTGCGCGAAGAGGACGCCACAGCCAGAGAAACCGGCAACCAGTATGACCTTGACCTGCTGAGCTGGCTCACAATCAACCCTGATGGCAAGGTTCAGTCCAACCAAGTCATTGTCGATACCTATCAAACCGTAAACGCCCTGCGACCGGGGGATATTTTCCCCTTGTCCCCAGAGCCGGCTGAAACCAGGCACGCACCGCCCTACTTTGTGGCTGGCAGTCTGGCCAATAATGTGCTGCTAACCTACGACGAGCAAGGGAACCCCACTGGCGTCTTGGGTGAGGCCAACAACGGGGATACTGAGGAATTCCAAGGGCCGATTGCGCTGACTTATGGGCCAGACGGTGACGTTTATGTTAGCGCCGGCATTAACCGCACCAACAACAACATTATTAATGCGGTTTTAAAGTTCGACGGGATTTCCGGGGAATTTGATGGCAACGGCGATAACGGATTCACCGGCGACGGTGCCGGCGGCGTCACGGACCCCTTCGGTGACGCATTCGTCTTTCTTAACTTTGCCACAGGGCAACCAATCCCTAAGCCGGGGACGGACAACCTGGGTTCCATCGTTAACGCTGTCACTGGGGAACCGTTTGACCCAGCGGTTGATAACCCGTCAGTGGCAGTGGCGGGACTGCTGATTCCCACCGGCATTAAATTCGGGCCATCCAGCGACCCCAACGACGGAGACAAGGAAAACCTGTACGTTGCCAGCGGCTTCACTTCCCGAATTTTGGAGTACGACGGAGAAACGGGAGATTTTCTGGGAACGTTTGGATTCCGGCTCAACGGTGCCCCGGGCAACTTCATGGTTCCGACAGCGGATAACACTCAGCCGGATTTCACGGTTCTCGTCTTTGGGCCAGACGGGGACATCTACATCTGCAGTCTCGGTTCGGACGCTGATGGGAACGAGAGCAATGGTGCCGGCGCGGTTCTCCGTTTTGTCGGGCCCGACCGAGTTGGCCCCAATGAAGAGGCCCCCGGAACCTTGCTGGGCGTTTTTGGCGATGCCACCAACGCCTTTGAGTACACCAGCGCCAGCGGTCAGCCCTCGCGGCTGAACGAACCGAGCGCCCTAGCCTTCGGCCCAGACCTCAACCTCTACGTTAACAGCGCTCAAACCGGTGAAGTCCTGCGGTATGCTGGGCCTTTATCGGAAACTCCGGGACAGTTCTTGGGCGTCTATGCCGACCTCAACGATACTGAGAATGGGCCTGCTGTTCCAACGGGAGCGGTTGCGGACAGTTTGACACTTTCTAGCATCGGATTCGGGCCAAACGGCACGCTTTATGTGGGTAACTCTTTTAACAACGAGCAGGGAATCCCCATTGCCGGCAGTGAGTTGAGCCCCTACTCGGGGCCCCTTAGTGCCAACCCGGGACAGTATCTGGGCGGTTTCGGTGAGGCGACAACTGGAGAGAGCCGGCTTTTGTTTCCCACTACCCCAGAATTCGTCTTCACCAAAAACAGCTACGCAAACCCAGACGGCACTCCTACTGAGCGTTATGGAAAGGTGGCTTTTGTGGTGGCGGCCAATACTGACGGCCCGGCGGCTGCGGACGGCACTCCAGGCACTCTTATTAATGATGGAACTGACGCGCTGGTGGCTTTCGACGAGGCTGGCAACCGCCTCTACGATATAGGCGAAGAGCTGTTCGGAAACTACCCCAAGACAATCAATGGCGTCGAGTACGCGAGCAACCCACTCGAAGGCATTGGCGGCATTGTCTTGTCGCCAGAGGGCAACATCCTTGTCGCCAGTCAGCTGACGGATCGAGTGCTGGAGTTTAACGGGTTAACGGGGGCGTTCATTGGGGTTTTCGGGGAAGCGAGCGCTGCCGGCACCGGAGACAACCCAAACACTCCTGAGAACGAGGGCATGAACTTTCCTGCCGATGTCGCCCTGGGGCCCAACAACGACCTCTACGTCGCTGACCTGGAGAATGAGCGCGTCTTCCGGTTCAACGGGTACAGTGGGGATTTCGTTGGTGTCGCTGTCGATGCCGGTGACGAGACTCCCGGCGTTGTGGAGCGTTTAACTTCTCTGGCGTTCGGGCCAGACGGTCGCCTGTATGTGGGTTACAACCCGGCGTCGAACCCGGACAACCCAGCCACTCCTGAGGTGGAGCAGGCTCAATTAGGGGCAGCCCTTGTCCGCGCCTACAACCCTGACACGGGCGAACTGGAAGGCAGCATTGGGGGTGTGGATTTTGTCTCTGACCTGTCCTTCGGCCCAGATGGCCGTCTCTACCTCAGCGACACGCCGGCGGAGATACGTGACCCGCTGACTGGGCAGCCGGTGCCTGACCCTGCGACTGGGCAACCCAGGCAAAACAGCATCAAGGTCTATAACATTCCCAATCGCCACCCGCTGCTGATTGACGTTGACCCCGCTACTGGCGCTCCAGTCCTCACCAACGGTCAGCCAACAGCCGACCCTCAGGGGGTGCGAATCTTGCCACAAACTCCTGTCGCTCAGCTGACTCTCAATCCTGGAGAAGGCGGCGGCATTCAGGTGGGCCCGGACGGACGCATCCTCAGCAGCAATGTCGGTTTGGGGAGTGTTTCGTTCTATACGTTCGATTCGGCGAATAACACAATTGCTGCGGTTGGCAGCCCCATAGAAGTTCCTCTGCCGTCGGGGGCTTTTCCACAAGATGGCGGCTTGGACGTTGACCAGCTGTCCCGTCCCACGGGTGCGATTTTTATGCAAGAGCTCACTTACTGAGGAGTGGGCATGGGGCATGGGGCATGGGGCATTGGTGAGTCTCGCGGGGCGGGTTTATTTATATCCAAACCTGTGGTGCAGAAATTTCCAGTGAAACCCGCCGGGGGGGCCGGTTTACATGTGCCCTTCCTGTGTCGCAAAGTTTTCGGGTGAACCCGCCCCTACTGGCCCCTCACCCCCCCTCCCAGCCCACAAGGGGAGAGGGGGGTGGTTTTTCAGGTTAATCAACCGGACTTGACAGGAGTTGAAAATGTTATAAATCGGAGCTTGACATTGGGCAAAAGATATGCCTCAATAGGCTGAGAAGCAACCTTCGGGCACCCATCCAGAAAGGCAGGTTTTCAGGCGGGGCTGCTTACCACAATTCTCGCTGAAAGCCTATAAATTTTTGTTTTTCTTTAGGAAATTTCCGCTGTCACTGATAGAAAGGGAAGATAGACATGAAGATTCTGGCCATTGATAAGATTTTGCCGGGAGCTACGGAAGAGAAAATCTATCCGCTTCTCAAAGAGGAAGCCGCCCAGGCGTGGAAATTCCACGAGCAAGACGTCTTCCGCGAGATATACTTTCGCACGGATCGCCCCGGTGCCGTCCTGATGCTGGAATGCGACTCGGTGGAAGAAGCGCGGAAAATACTTGATACCCTGCCATTAGTTAAAGCTGGCTTGATCGATTTTGACCTGATCCCTCTGGGCTCGTTTAAGCCTCTGGGCCTTCTGTTTGCTAAATAAGGGTAGAGCCGGTTCCCCACAGTAGCGTTAAGAGTTCATTTATCAAGAAAAAGTGAAGCTACAAGAAACCGGGTTTCTTGTACTGGGGAAGCGGTCTTGCCTGAGCGAAGAAACCGGGTTTCTTAAAGAAACCCGGTGACAGGTTTCTTGCCTACATTCTGGCTGAACAATTACTTTATAAATCAGCTCTAAGAACACATTCGGAGAGAGCCGATAAATTAGAGACGCGATAAATCGCGTCTCTACAAGAGTCTGAAACACCAGAAATACCGCTGACGACGCGGCGTTAACGGAGACGAGGGGGCAAACTAATGGTTGAACATATTTCAGAACTGTTTTACGATCTGGCATACTATGCTGCTAACAGCCAGGAACTAGCGGAAGCTGGGCTTACTTCTGCAGAACAGCTGTTGGAGCATTTGAAAAGATTTGGGGTGGCTGAAAGCCGCAAATTTTCTCCCTTTGTAGATTTAGACTTCTATGGGGCGTCTAACCCGGATTTACAAGCGGCTGATTTGACTGATGAGCAGCTGTTAGAGCATTTGCAAACTTTTGGGCTGAATGAAGGCAGGCTATTTTCTCCCTTTGTAGATTTGAACTTCTATGCGGCAGCTAACCCGGAACTGGCTGCTGCCGGTTTGAGGGAGCCAGAACAGCTGTTCCGGCATTTGCAAACTTGCGGTATTTCTGAATGGCGGAAATTTTCTCCTTTTGTAGATTTAAAGTTATATGCGGCAGCGAATCCTGATTTGGCGGCTGCCGGTTTGACGGAACCTGATGAGTTGTTCCGGCATTTGCGAACTTGTGGGCTGGCGGAAGGCCGGCCCTTTTCGGCTTTTGTGGATTTAAGGTTTTATGCGGCGCACAACCCTGATTTGGCGGCTGCCGGTTTGACGGCACCCGAAGAGTTGTTGGGGCATTTGCAACTTTTGGGATTAAAGGAGGGTCGGCGGTTTTCGAGCTTTATTGATTTAAACGTCTACGCGGCGTCCAATCCTGACCTGAGGGCAGCCGGTTTGACGGAGTTCCAGCAGTTATTTGAGCATTTCCAAAGCGTTGGTATCAACCAAGGGCGCGTGTTTTCGCCCTTTCTCGATTTAAAGTTATATGCGGATAGCAACCAGGAGCTAAAGACAGCCGGTTTGACGACATTCGAGCAGTTATTTGAGCATTTGCAAACGACCGGACTGAGGCTGGGGCTGCAGTTTTCCCCGCATCTGGATTTATACGCTTACGCCGCTAAGAATCCTGACTTGCTGGAAGCGTTCGGGAATGCCCCTGAGTTATTGTTTGAACACCTGGTTACGGTGGGAGCAGGCGAAGGGCGGGACTTTGGCCCCATACCAGCCCCTCAGTTGGCCCACCTCCCCCCCCGCATTAGAGACGCGACATCTCGCGTCTGTGCCTCAGCCTAGCACTGGCATGTAAAAACATATATAGATGCTTTTTTTGAGAGATTTGTTCCCGTTCTGGGCGAGTCAGGTCTGGGTCTTGCCAAAAGGCACAGTGGGGGGGCTTGGACGGGTTCAGATGCTGGCCCCGGCCCACTGCGATCCCTCCTCGGAAGCCGGCATGTTAAAAAATCTTACAATTTCGCCCAAAAGTGAACCAATTGATGGAAAGGAAATGCTAGTATAAATACAGAAAGTCTGGCAAGCCAGATGCACCCAAGGGATTGTTTGGGAGCCCGCTCGAACTCCGGCGGTTCAGAACGAGCCCGAGAGCCACAAATCGCGGACTGTCACTTTAACTGTCCATTTCCTAGCTTACTGTGAGGAGTGAGCCAAGCTTGGTGGCGGACTTTTGGAAAGTGGTTCAGACAAGGAGGTCAGAACAAACCTCAGGCGCAAGCATTCAACCGTCAGCCGTCAGGCAATTATGTAGAGACGCGACATGTCGCGTCTGTACAGGTCGCGGTATCGGCGCTGTCTTTGACTGAGAACAGGCCCACCTTGGAAAGGTCAGAGACTTGACAGTTGCGCTGACGCAACATGTCGCCTTTTTCCAGTTGTCGAGACGCGACAGCTCGCCGCAGCAGCAAACTGAATGGTTCCCTTTAGGCGAGATAAGCTATTAGGCAAGAGCCGTCTGCGGGTTGAAGCTCTGTGCTTTAGTTTGGGAATGTTTGTGAGAGAAAAATAGGGGTATCTACCTGCTAAGTTTCTCCCAGTGATGGGGCGATTCGTCACACCTAAACTGGACTTTTCAATCCCATTAACGACCTAACGCCGCGAGTATTATATTGGCGAAGGCGATATTATTCTTAAATAATCCTAAAATAAGTGGGGGGCGAGGCGTGCACCTACTAACTTTTTAAGCCCTGGAAATATCTCGGTCAAATGTTCCGGATAAAAGCAAGCTTTTGAGAAAAAGACAGACTCGTAAATCTCCGCGCAAGTGGGAGTCGCGAAGGCACCCACTAGCGGTTAGTTTAAAAAAAGGATAGAAGGTAAAAATGATTGCCGAAATTTCACCTCTTTTTTATGACTTGGAGTACTATGCGGCTAACAGCCCGGATTTAGCGGCAGCTGGCTTGACAGATCCGGCACAGCTGCTAGATCATTTGAAGAGATTTGGGGTGGCAGAGAACCGCAAATTTTCTCCCCTAATAGACATGGACTTTTATGGATCATACTACCCAGATTTGCAGGCGGCAGGCTTTGATAGAGAGGGGCTGTTAGAACACTTGCAAACCTTTGGGATACGGGAAAACCGGAGGGTTTCTGCGGCTGTTAATCTGGAATTTTATCGCAATAGCAACGCGGACTTGGCCGGCTTGACCTACGAGCAGCTGTTCGCTCACCTGCAGACCTTTGGGATAGATGAGGGACGGACGTTTTCTGATTTTTTCGATCCGCAATTTTATCGCAATAGCAATGCGGACTTGGCAGGGTTTAGCAACAAACAGCTGTTAGAACACTTCCAGACATTTGGGATAGCAGAGATCCGGACTTTTTCGATAGCCATTAACCTGGAATACTATCGAAATACCTACGCCGACTTGGCCGGCTTGAGCAACGAGCAGCTGTTGGATCACTATCAGAAATTTGGGATAGCAGAAAACAGGAGTGGTTCCGCGCTCATCGACCTGCAATACTACGGCAGTCTCTACGCTGACTTGGCCGGGTTCAGCAACGAGCTGCTGTTAGACCACTTGCTGCAATTTGGGATAGCAGAAAACCGAAAGTTTTCTCGCTTTGTAGACCTGGACATCTATCGCGCAAACAACGCCGACCTGGCCAATTTCAGCAACTTAGAGTTGCTACAGCATCTGGACGCATTTGGTCTGGTAGAGGGCAGGAGATTTTCTGCTGAGTTCGACCTGCAAGTTTTCTCAGCAAGCAACCCTGGCTTGCTGGAAACCTTGGGGGGGAACTTTGAGCTGCTGTTTGAATACTTCATCAGAAGCCAAATCATCATCACGCCGCCGGAAGACACGCTGCCGGGAGACACTTTGCCGGGAGACACTTTGCCGGGAGACACTTTGCCGGGAGACACTTTGCCGGGAGACACTTTGCCTGGAGACACCCAGTATCCGGACATTCAACCGCCCACCAATAACCCGCCGGTGGTGGGAACTGAACTGGCAGACTTGAATCTCACCGCAGAAGAGGAGTTCAGCTTTACTATCCCAACCCGCACCTTTACAGATGCGGATGCGGGGGATACTCTCACCCTTTCTGGCACCCTGGAAAATGGCAGTCCTCTGCCCGCATGGCTGAATTTTAATGCGACAACCGGCACCTTTTCCGGCACACCGACTTCCGCGGATGTCGGCACGATTAATATCACAGTCACCGCTACCGATAGTGCCGGTTTAAGTGCCAGCGACACATTTACCCTCACCGTTGCCAACCTCAATGACGCGCCGGTAGTACAAATTCCGATAACTGACAAAACCGCCACACAAGATACAGCCTTCACTTTTTCCTTGACGGAAAGCACGTTTAGTGATACCGACGCAGATGACACGCTCAGCTATACCGCAACTCTCGCGACAGACAGCGATACTATATCCGGTAACGATAGTCTGCCCGCATGGCTGAGTTTTGGTGCGACAACCGGCACCTTTTCCGGCACACCGACTTCCGCGGATGTCGGCACGATT
>CAZJNL010000026.1:6772-14975 GCA_964546515.1 uncultured Oscillatoria sp. | reverse complement strand
AGGGTAGAGCGCCAAGGAAAGAAAAGAGAGAGGGTTCTCACAAATCATTTATAACTGATATATAGGCCGGGTTATAGGGGCTAAAGCCCCAACTGCGAACTTTCAGTTTATTTATGTTCACCGGCATGTCAGTTCAGTCAAGGCTGATTGCCTTGAACTGACATAATTGCAGGGCTGCTGCTATTTTCAGGAGTGAGCGCTGCCCCCCAAACATAATCGCGCACAGATGCCACAAAGGCTTCCCGCTGCTGTCGCTGTTCGCTCCAGACTTGTTGTTGGTGGACTCGCGTCTCCTGCAGGAAGGCAGCCACCTGCTGTTGGCGCTGGCGCAGTTCCTGCTGGCCTTGCACTCGTGCGGCGTACCACTGATCTTTGAGAGACACGATTTCGGCTCCTTTCCCGCGTTATTGTCTACAGAATACAAAAACAAGCGTCCTTGAGGCACGCCTTCCCCGATTCGGTCACACACTGCGACTGCGCTTAAGCTGAGAGCTTGGCAATTGGTCAGCTTGGCGGAGGGCGCGATTGGGGTCTTTCCCCTGCCAAAGCACTTCACCCATCTGGACTCCAAATTTGTCCTCTAAGGTGGCGTGCATTTGGGTGAGCACCTGTTCCGCTTGATCACAGACAGCAGCCGTATTTCCGTCAACCGTCGTGACGCTGTGCTTGAAGCCGTCTACATCATAAAACACCTGTCCCGCGATTGGGACGCTGACACTTATGCCTTTGCCCGTCTGGGTTTTGGCTCCCAAAATCGCAGCGCTGGCCGGATGGCCTGGATGCTCTGGCTGGTGAAAAGTAATGCGGAAACCCATTTCCTGCAGTGTCTTGGCAATGCTGTCAGCAATATAATCCCGCCGGTCTGCCTGGAGCTGGGCGGTGTTGGCAGTCTCGACAATGGTTTAAGATCGCTAGCGGATCTCGCTCAAGCTGGAGACAACTTGTTGGAGCAGGCCCTCCCGAATCGCCTGCTGAGCGGCGTTCGCCAGAGCTTCCAGTTCTGCTACCGCTGCTGGAAGCCAGCGCATCACCACGGGGTCAGCCTTCAAACCGGCCAAAATCACCTGAAGTTCTGCCAGCTGACGATTTGCCTCGCTCTGGAGGTGCCGACCGGCACCTCGCCCCTGGGCAATCTGGCGGACGTGCTTGTAAACGAGCGCCGTTGCTTCTGCCAGAGGGCGGCGCACCGCCACCGGATCACCCAGAGCGAGGGCTGAGCGCACCCGCTGCAGGACGGTCCGCACCTGCTGCCGGCCCGCCGCATCGAATTTCAGGGCTTCGGCGTCGGGAGTTTGAGCCACCCGCTGTTCCAGTTCCTCCAGTTCAAACTGCTGTCGATCGAGGGTAAAAAAGTGCAAAGTAGCACTGAAAGCCTTGTCTCGACTGATTTTTAATTACTACTTTGCGGCTAGTGTCAGCTACGCTAGATCCTATCTATAGCGTTTCTCAAGTAGATCCGGTACAGCGCGAGCCTACTGGTGGTGAGAGCATCCCGCTAAAAATATTTTGGTCAAAGGGCCCAAATATTTTCTTGACTTTTTATTTGGGAAATTTATCCTTGAGTCACTTCCTGAACTTTTGAGATAGCTTCTTGAAGAGGTAACTCAAAAAACTCTCGTCGTGGTTCGCAGCGGTACTAGCTTTTTATGGAGAAAGTTTTCTGTCTCTTTCTAATCGCGCCCCGACACAGGCAACATCGAATGGCTGTGTCCCGCCCGCTGTATACAATTATTTTGCTCTAGTTTATAACCCAATTTTTGGGCAAACAATTTTTAGCTTTTCGGGAAATGCAGGATTTCTTTAAATATATATGTAGCCCAGACTAATGTGGGAAAATATAAATTTTTAAACCGGGTTAAAAAGAGTTAAATTTATCCAGACATCAAGTAATACAAGCCATCGCCTTCCCCACCACTAGCGGGACTGTTGACAGTCGCTCAGTCATGAGTTTCGCTAACATGACTCGGAAGAGTTCATCTCTAATAATAGCGCAGGCGAACTGCCACGGGCAAGCCAAAGGACTGCTAGGAGGCTTAACAGGGCAACCTCTCACCCCAACAGCAGGCACAAATACTGTATGGACAGCGGGGGTAGGGGACTGCTGAGCTAATTGTGCGGGGGTGAGCTGTGAGCCGGTTATTCCGAGAATTTCAACAAATGCTGGCACTGGCAAAAGCCAGGTCGAGAAAGGCTAGCCGGCAAGTGCCGAGCGCGAACGCTCCTGCGAATGCTAACATGTTCACCAGCCCCCGGCACAGCATTTTTCCGATAGGCAGAATTTCCGCCGGTGAAAGCTATGCTCAGTCCTATAGCTGCTGGGTACAGACCTGTATCGCCCACTGAGAATAAGGCGTTTAACCTAGAGCATGCTGCGCGAGAGTCACTGCAAGAAGTAGGGTGCTTAAGTGAAGTTCTGGCAGAACTGCACGATCTGATTGCTCTACCCCTCAAGCGTCCGGATTTGCTGGCAAAACTGGGGTTAGAGCCCACCCGTGGGGTTTTGCTAGTCGGACCGCCGGGGACGGGTAAAACCCTGACCGCTCGCGCCTTGGCAAAAGAGCTGGGTGTGAATTATATCGCCCTTGCGGGTTCTGAGATTATAGGGAAATACTATGGGGAGGCGAAGCAGCGTCTGCGGCAGGTTTTCCACAAAGCTGCGAATTCAGCGCCTTGCCTGATTTTTATTGATGAGATTGACCGCCTCGCACCCAATCGCGCCACCGTGGAAGGTGAAGTGGAGAAGCGCGTCGTCGCTCAACTCCTCAGCCTCATGGATGGCTGAGCTCAACTGAATGGGGTGATTGTTCTAGCAGCAACGAACTGTCCTGACCGGGTAGATCCGGCCCTGCGCCGTCCGGGCCAGTTTGACCGGGAAGTGTATTTCCGGGTTCCAGATCGGAATGGCCGGTTGGAAAGTCTCAGGATTTACACTCGTTTTATACCCTTGGAGCCATCTGTGAATCTCGGGACGCTCGCCGATCTGGCGGTGGGATTTGTCGGTGCTGATTTGCGAGTTCTTTGTCAGAAGGCAGCGGATAACGCCTTGCACCGCTTTGCTCCCTCTTTAAACTCACCGGGATCGGACGTCCGATGTATCAGTCAGCAAGATTTTTTGCAAGCCTTAAGGGATGTCAAGCCCTCTGTCCTGCGCCCAGTGGCGATGGAAACCCCCACCGTTACCTGGGATCAAATTGGCGGGCTAGAAATGGTTAAATATGTTTTGCAGGAATCTGTAGAGGGGGCGCTGCTTTATCCGGAACTATACCGCCACATGCGAGCGGTATCTCCACGGGGGATTCTGCTGTGGGGTACGCCGGGAACTGGGAAAACACTGCTGGCCCAAGCTGTAGCGGCTCAGGCGAGGGCGAACTTTATCGCGGTTAATGGACTGGAACTGCACAGCCGCTGGGTGGGGGCGTCGGAGCAAGCGGTGCGGGAGTTGTTTGGCAGGGCTAGACAAGCTGCGCCCTGTGTGATATTTATCGATGAAATTGATACCCTTGTGCCGGTTAGAGGGGGTTCCGACGGTGACTCCGGTGTGAACGCTCGTATCATCGCTCAGCTTCTTACGGAGATGGATGGCATACAGTCTTGTGACAGCGTTCTGATTATTGGTGCGACGAACCGGCCAGATATGATTGACCCCGCTCTGTTGAGAGCCGGTCGTCTGGATTTGCAGCTTAAGGTAGAGCTGCCTGATTTCACAAGCAGGCTGGAAATTTTGCGGGTTCACAATCGGGAGCGCCCACTGGCAGAAGATGTTAACCTGGTCACTTGGGCTGTGCGTACAGAAGGTTGGAATGGTGCCGAACTCGCACTGCTCAGCAATCAGGCTACCCTGCAAGCGATTCGACGCTATCGGGGGCAAGGATTCACGAACTTAATTGCTCTCCGTATTGTGGCAGCGGATTTTGAAGTGGCCTGTCAATTTCTGCTACAGCGCCGGTACAGTAACTCTAATAACACAAGTGGCTAGTTCCGCTTGGATATGGGCGCGGCATATGATAAAATAACCTCTGTGCCCTGCCCCTATTTGGATTAGTGCGGCTCAACAAACTTCTGTTGAAGTGATGCGATTGGGATGTTTATTAAGCTGGGTTTTAATCTGCTTATGGGAGAAAGATCGGCGCTCGCCGACAGAGCATCTTTCCCAGCTCGCTCTGGGAACGAGGGATAACGAGGGGATAGAGATGGATAGCGCAAATTAAATGCGCAACAGCTTAGGAGCCGGTGGCGGTCGGCAAGGCACCGGCAGCGCCTGCAGGGGAAAGCGCCTTCCAAATCAGCTTTCCCGACTGAGCGCCCTTGACTCCCACACAGGAGCCGGTGCCGGTGTTGACCAAAAAATTTGATTGTGTGCAAATCAAACGTCTTGCCGGCGAGAAAATAATACAACATATAAACTATAGAAAATTAGAACAGGAGCTTGCCTGCCGGCACAAAGGTACAGAGCAGCTGCGCCACCTGCTGCAGGCACTCCCCAGTCAAAAGAGCGGTTCCTCAACAAGTATGGCAATGGAAAACTTACAGACCCTTCGAGAGGCGGTGGCGCACTGGGACTGGCACCTAGCCCTTCACCCCGACGACTGCGCAGTCTGGAACCAGCGGGGTTTAGCCCTGGAAAAGTTGGGCCGGCACTCCGACGCCATCGCCAGCTACGACAGAGCCCTAGCCCTCAAATCAGACTTCCCGGAAGCTTGGAGTAACCGAGGCGCAGCCTTAGAGCAGCTGGGGCGATATCAGGACGCCATCAGGTGCTATGACCAAGCTCTGGCCATTAAACCTAACATGTCTCAAGCCTGGAACTTGCGCGGCATTTCCCTGCGCAAACTCGGTCGCTACCAAGCCGCCATCGCCAGCACGACAAGAGCCTTGGTACTTCAACCTAATGACTGCGAAGCCTGGAACAACCGGGGAATTGCCCTGTCTGAGTTAGGTCGCTATCGAGAGGCGCTCGCCAGCTACGACAGAGCCCTGGCGCTCAAGCCAGACGACTGTCAAACCTGGACGAACCGGGGCAATGCCTTGACGAAACTCTGTCACTATGATAACGCTACAGACAGCTACGACGAAGCCTTGGCAGTCAACCCCGCTCTCGGTTCGATCTGGTACAACAAGGCTTGCTGTTATGCTTTGCAGGGCAAAGTTCACTTAGCCATTGAAAGCCTGAAAAAAGCCATGACTCTCAATCCTGAGAGATACCTAGAAATGGCTAAAACTGATTCTGATTTGAACAGGATTCGCAGAGATTTTCAGTTTCGGGCTTTCATGCGAGCCCAAACAGATTGAACCGGCATTGGGCATTGGGCATTGGGCATTGGGCACTGGCCATTGGGCATTGCTAATCCTCTGTCGGGAGTACAATTGCGGTTAACCGAACGCCGATTATATTATACCATAAAATCGATTTCTCAGTCTAACCGGCTTTCTGAACTTTGTCCAGCGCAACCGGCACTTTTGGGAGTGCTTCTACCCGCACCAGCTCTGGGTATTTCTCAGACAGCTGGGGGAAGTGGCTTGCGTGCGTAGTGACAGCCAACCCCAGACAGCACGACACGGATAAACTTCGGATAAGGATGCATTAACCTGTTTTTATCCTTATCCGAATTTCGGGCATCCGTGTTATGCTTTTCCCTGTCCTGCAAGGGAAGCAGGTGCGGCAGCAGCACAGACCTGCTTCCCTAAATTTCGGCAACCGGCAACAGCAAGGTATCCTCAATCTCCTGTCGCACTTCGGGAGATACGTTACAATCGCTATTCAAGCAATCCACCAGCACAAGGTTAGCGTTATAATAATTATTTATAATTTCCAATTGCTCAGCGGTCAAATGCCAATCATGTCCGATATTGCGGCGTTCAATTATTACTTGTCTGAATTTCTCATTCCAAGCTTCAATCTGGCTTTCACACGGCTGATTAGATTTCCCAGCTAGTTCAAACCCGTGCGACTGATCCGTGAGTTCTTGCAGCCGCTGTCCCAGCTCAGTTACAGCAGCAAGTTTCAGCGCATATTCAAACTCAGTAAATAAGTCACCTAATTTTTACCAGCATTTCATCCATGTCTCGGACAGCAGTACGACCGCCGAAGAAACAAAGGTCAGACTCCATTTCAGAATCGATAGCTGCATCCAGACCTACCAGACTTCCCTTAGCAAAAAACAGGCGGCGATTATTGACCGCATCTGACTGACAGTAATAGTTCGGTCGTAAATCCTGGACATTGCTCAAAGCCAAGTCAAGGGCTAGCTCTTCAGCTAAGTTCTCCGCTCTCACAGGCGATCGAAAGTATCAACAACACGACCTTGATAGAAACCCCGAAATGCAGCGGGTTTGTAAGGAGATTTAACGGTTATAGATTTCTGGATACCCCACCAGTTACTGCAACTTTTCATCCCTTGCCATAAGATCATCAGCTTTCTGTTTCATCCGCCGCAGCAAGTTATCTGGGTTGCGCAACATCTGCAAACAGAAACACCTCTCGCCAGCGCCGGTCTGTAATGTGGTTGAGCAGAGTTTGAAAAGCCAACTCAAATTCCTCTGGGTCTGAACAAGTCACAATTTTTCGATCTGTGAAGTATTCCTGAAACGTCAAATGAGAGAACGAGTAAATTCTCTTGGCGCGTTCCACCAACAATCAGTGCTGCGCTTCAATCGACTTCAGCACGCCTTCACTATCCAGTTGCAGCATTTCTGGGTCAGTTTGAGCCTCCGGGAATTTCCTGATGCAGTCAGTAATATACCACTCTAATTCTTCCTGAGGCAAGAAATACTTCCCCCGGTCAAATGCTATCCAAGAAATCTGGCTGAGCAAATCTTCTTTGCGCTTTGGCGAAAGTAGCTTGTAAACTTGCTCGCGCTCTATGCTGTGCCGGTTATTCCATTTTCTGAGCAGCAAGTCTATTCCTTCTTCATACAGTTCTGACCGGCGCGAAGGTGTCGCTTTCTTCAAACACCAAACACAGCAACGTCCCTCTGCAGCGGATTTGTCGCCAATTCTTTCACCCGCGTATTTTCCGGTTCGTTCAGCTGGCGCACAAACTGCTCAGCTCTGTTAACCGGGTTATCTTTGAACCAATTGTCGGCAAACTCGACAATTTGCCGGTCGTTAAAATCAGCGACTTCTACCTCTGTGAATCTCTCCAAAGTGTACTCCTGCGCCGCAATTCGGCAAGTTATCACAAACTTACTGTCGGAAAACCTGTCATAAAACTCCTTAATTTGCTGCAAAACCCGCTGACTCTGCGCCTCGGTAACGTCGCTCCAGTCCATCCAGTAACACCAGCACCTTTCCCTTTTTGAGTAACTCTGTTACCTCTGTCTCCTTAACCCGGTTATATTGCTGTTGGATATAAGTCAGTAAATCTGGAAGTCCATCAGCTGAGGCAAAATCTTCCAGGGTGACGAAAATCGGGACGATGTGAGATTCAAATTCCCCTTCACTGCACTGAATGGCCAAATATTTCAAAAAGGTGGTTTTGCCTGAACCCGGTTGACCCCAAACCATCAACTTGTCGAAACTTTCCACCGCTTCTATTCCTGGAATTCGCCGCTCATCCAGGCGCGGTCCCAATCCGATGCGGTCAAAGTTTTCCGGGTTGACGCTTTGCAGCAGTTTGGCATAGTTGCGCTTATATGCGCAGGGTTGCTCCAGGATGTAAACCGTGGTGTAGATGTTATTCAACCCGATAGGGAAGTTCCTGTCTAGCACCTTCATTGTGCCACATCGCTCCTGGATGTCGCCGCGTACCTTCTTCCGTACCTGTCGCACTAGGGTATCTATCTGGGATTCTCCCATCTCGCTGCGTTCAGCAACCTCTTCCCACTTTACCCCTACAGCGTCACAAATTTTTTCAAAATTGTCACACCCAATTCCCTCCTTTTTTCCAAAACCGCTTTAGAGTTGCTTCTGACGATAAGGCGTCCTTCCACCACTGCTCCTCCTGACGCTTCCAACCCTTCTCTCTTCGAGCTTTCTCAACTATTTTTTCGCCAGACGCAGATAATCTTAGCTTCTCTCTCATGTTTTGCCCTTCTCAACCGGCCCCACATCATCCCTCAACTAGGCGGGGAAATCAAGTAGGGGCGGGTGAAACCGAGATGTTTGCTGCAAGTATTGGATGGCCCCTACTCCCCCAGATAATCTGACCATCTCTCTCATGTTTTGCCCTTCTCAACCGGCCCCACATCATCCCTCAACTAGGCG
>CAZJNL010000026.1:4469-6672 GCA_964546515.1 uncultured Oscillatoria sp. | reverse complement strand
GGGAAATCAATAAAATGAGACAAATGAGACCAATCAGACAGCTGAGACAAATCAGACAACTGAGACAAATCAGACAACTGAGACAAATCAGACAACTGAGCCGGATACTGAAGCATATCCAAATGCTTAACCGGCAACCAGTTCCCATGAAATGTTTATCGTGCTATATTAGAAACGCGGACAAGCTAGCGCGTCAAAAAGCGCCCCCGCAATCCTTGAACCTTGACTGAAATCGACCAAAGGAGTAATATGTCCAACTGGTACAGCAATGCCATCTTCTACGAACTTTATCTTCGCGCCTTTGCTGACGGAAATAACGACGGACATGGCGACTTCACCGGCTTACTCCAGAAACTCGACTACCTGAAATGGCTGGGGGTGGATTGCATCTGGCTCCTACCCATGTACCCCTCCCCCCTCAAAGATGACGGCTACGATGTCGCCAGCTACTATGGGATCCATCCCCAATACGGATACCTGGAAGACTTCCAGATGACAGTCAGCGAAATCCACCGGCGCGGTATGCGAGTCATTATCGATTTAGTCCTCAACCACACCTCGGACCAGCACCCCTGGTTCCAACAGTCTCGCAGTTCCCAAAACTCCCCCTGGCGAGATTTCTACGTCTGGAGTCAGACACAGGAAAAATATCAGGGTGCTTCAATTATATTCTCAGATGTGGAAACATCCAACTGGACTTACGACGCCCAAACCGGCGAATATTACTGGCACCGATTTTACAGCAGCCAGCCAGATTTAAACTACGACAATCCCCAGGTGCGACAAGCCATGCTAGACGCGATCCAATTCTGGCTGGACATAGGCGCAGACGGCTTCCGCGTTGACGCTGTACCTTACCTGTTCGAGCGAGAAGGAACCTACGAGAATTTGCCAGAGACACACGGCTTTATTCAGGATATGCGCCAACTGATAGACGCGCAATATCCCGACGCAGTTCTGCTGGCAGAAGCTTGCCTGCCTCCGGAGAAACTGCTACAATATTTCGGGGAGGGCAATGAATTCCAAATGGCTTTCCACTTTCCCCTGATGTCGCGGCTTTACCTAGCCCTGGCAAAAGCAGATCGTTCCTGCGTAGTGGAAGTGCTGGAAAATACCCCCCAACTGCCAAAAGGCTGTCAGTGGTCGACATTTCTCCGCAATCACGACGAGCTGAATTTCGAGACAGTGGCGGAGGATCTCGAATTCCTCTTAAATCACTACGCCCCAGACAAAAAATATCATTTCGCCAATCGGGGGATTGTCCGCCGACTGGCACCCCTGATGGGCAACGACCGGCGTAAAATAGAATTGATGCACTCCCTGCTCTTAACTTTACCCGGAGCGCCGGTACTCTACTATGGCGACGAGATAGGCATCGGCGACGACATCTCCCTACCGGATCGCCACGGAGTGCGCACGCCAATGCAGTGGAACAGTACCGCCAACGCCGGCTTTTCCCAGGTGGAAAAACTCTACAACAACACGCGGGTTGTCAGCGACCCAGTTTACGGCTACACTAAGGTAAATGTAGAAGCGCAAAAATCCGATCCGAACTCGCTGCTACAGACGGTGCGCAAAATGATTGTAACCCGCAAACGGCTGCCCGTGCTTGCTTCTGGCGAACTGCAATGGCTGGAAACCCTACCCCCACAGGCGCTGTGCTTCAGGCGCACATCCCCAGATGCCAGTGTGCTGGCGCTGCACAACCTGTCGGAAACGCCGCTGACTGTTACAGTGCCGGTGGGATCACAGCTGGAAGACGCCCTCGCCCCTTCTGCTGAACCGCTCCGCGATTCTATCATTTTACCCGCTTACGGCTACCGCTGGCTGAGTGCCGGTGGGGGTGACATCACTGTAATATAATCTCCCGTGCGCATCACTGGTAGTAGCGGGGGCTGGTTTAGTCCAACCCTTCCTGAGTGCAGCACATTTGTGGGTGAATCTCAAGAGAGCCGGTCTTGACGACAAACCGGCCTTCTTCTCACCCCCTATTAACATATTTGCGGGTGAATGTCAACATTCCCACCCCACTTCCTCAGACCTCTTCCTTCGGGTGCGTCCGAAGGCGTCAATGCGGTAGATCATTAACACAGCCCCGACTCTGCAAGCCGAGGACAAACCGGCCTTCTTCTCACCCCCTATTAACACATTTGCGGGTGAATGTCAACATTCCCACCCCACTTCCTCAGACCTCTTCCTTCGG
>CAZJNL010000026.1:0-4369 GCA_964546515.1 uncultured Oscillatoria sp. | reverse complement strand
GCGCGGGCTTGGCGTCAATGCGGTTCATTATTAATGGGGATTGACCCCATATCAATTGACCAAAAGTCTCAGCTCATCTCCCGTAGTCCAACCCTTCCTCAGTGTACTCCATCTTTCGGGTTCACCCGCCCCGACTTTTTTAGCAGCCGAGAAACCGGCTTCGCTCTCAATCTCTATTAGCACATTTGGATCTGAATGTCAAGAAAGCCGGTGTTCAAGATATTCAAATTGTGGTAGTATTGGAGAAGTAGGGATTTTATGAACCGCACGACGGCTCAGGGTAGGAGGGAGGATAAGAAGAGACCTTGTTAAGGTGGGCGATTGCTAAGCACGCAAGTCACGCTCAAAAATCTGTCTCTCCTCCTCCAGATTACTGCCGGCTGCCCCTGTCCGCAGTAGGGGCGTCGCTGCTATCCCCCTGAACTGCGCCCAGCGCCTTGCAACTCAGGCGGGGGAGTTTCAGACTCTTTAACATTGAGCTTGCGGTTGAATTCCCGAATCCGGCGGGAGAGAAGGCGGATAATATTAACAGCAATTCCCGGCGTTTCTTCAATAGCGTCGTAGAGTTGCTGCTGCGTCAGCATCAGACACTCGCAGGGAGCTACAGTCGTGACGGAAGCGGAACGCGGTTCAGCATCAAACAAAGACATCTCGCCAAAACAGGCTCCCTGTTCGAGTTGCGCCAAATCTTGCTCGCCAATGTGAACCCGCACCCTGCCAGAAACGACAATGTAGAGCGCTCGCCCCTCCTGACCTTGGGTAAAAATCGTGTGATTAGTCGGAAATGAAAACTCCTCCATAACAGAAGCTAGCCGCACGAGAAAATCATCCCGCAGCTCCTTAAAGATGGGGACTCCTCTGACAAATAATAGCCGGTCTACACTGGTAAGCATTTAGGTAGTTCATCCTGACGATGCCGGTTGCCGCACGGTCAAATTTCGAGGGTTGAAGTTTGAATGAGGAATGCCTTCAAAATTCAAACTTCAAAATTCAAAATTATTTATGTAGCCTCAAAACCGGCTATTCCCTGATAGCTGGAAGCAGCGCTAGCTCCCCCAGCGGAGTGGGCGGTTGCGGTTGAGTCGCCAACACCCAACTCAGCCATCATCTGCTTGACTTGCTCCGCAACGAGGCGGTTGGGATCGTTGCGCAGCATTGGTAGCAATTCTATCAGAGCGCGGGGCGACGCCACTCGCAAGTAGGCGAGCACCGCTTCCCGCACAAAGCCTCGGGGATGGCGCAGGCAAGCCAAAATCTGTTCCGGCGTCAGACTCCACCGGCTGACGCGAGCCAAATGGAAGCTGCAAGCCAAAGGCCAGTCCGAGAGGAAGTGGCGCAACTCCAGGAGCCGGCGAACCCGGTCGCCACTCGCCATTGGCTGGTAAGCTATCAAATCGGAAAGACTTTGCAGCTTTTCCAAATCCGAGCGCCGGTCTAACACGCTCAGCAGGGCTCGCTTGCTGGGCAAGTCCAGGGTATTGTCCAAAATTTCCAGCCCCCGCGCCATATTCGCCCGGTTTCCAGACTTGAGATTGAAAGCCGCCGCCTGAATGCTCGAGTGGGGGTAAAGGAACTTCATCAGCAGAAACAGCCGGTCTTCAGCATCCGACTGCAAATCCAAGAGCGCCCGCTGCAGCAGGTCAGCTTCTCGCCCACCGATGCGCTCCGGGCTCAAATCCAGGAGCGCCGCATAAAGCTGACCGAGGAACATCAGTTCCTGGTCAATTAACTGCTCCACCCCGCTGCGGCCAAACCTGTCGAGCACCCCCTCAATCCCAGCTTCTCCGGGAATTTTCAGCAGGATGCGCAGGATGTCGCGGCGCGTCGCCCCCCAAGAAGTCATCAAGTGATTGGCCAAAGCGTCGAGAGCTTCCGGAGTGCCAATTTGGCCAATAGCGCTCCAAGCGTGGGCCCGCACCAAATCCGGCTTGTGAATGTCTTCCGCCAGATGCACTAACTTGTCGATAGCTTCGTTTTCCAAGCGCACCAAAGCCCGCATAGCAGCCTCGCGGGTGGACTTGTAGTAAAGCCCCCGCAGCAGGGAAGGGTAGTATTCCTCCAAGTGGGTGGATGCGATCACCTCCAGCAGAGCGCAGCGCACCCGCAGCGACTCGTCCTGCAGCAGATTGGGGATATACAGCCGCAGCCCCTGCAAATAATCCGCCTCCCCCAGCGCCCGACAGCCCATCACCCGCTCTCGCTCCTGCTTGTGGGTGAGCATCCGCCGCAGGGCGTTAGTGGCTTCGGCTTTGTGATCCCGGTTGCCCAGGCGCATGATCAGGGCAGCGGCGGTTCCCCGCACCACCGGATCTACGGCGGGCGCTAAATAGGGCCTCAAGGCTTCAATATCTGGATTTTTCTCAGTCAGCCAGACGTAGCGCAGGGCGAGGGCCAGGACTTCCGGAGGCAGGGGCTTGCCGATCAGCCCCCGCACTGGCTCCAAGTAGGCGGCAGTGGGATGGGCCAGCATCGCCTCCAAACTCTGGCGCTGCAGTGCCGGCGGTAGCGCTGTCAGCAGCGGCGCTAACACCTCACCCACATTTTTGGGGTCAATTTGGGTCAGCAGTTCAATACAAGAGCGCTTGTCGGCTTCTGTGCCTGGTTGTTGCAAGGTTTCCACCACGGCACGCTTCAGGGCTCGCATGTCCACATCGGTCACCCCCAGGCGTCCCCTTTCGGCACTGGAAACCAGCAACCCGACGTAGCGCGAGCGCAGCATCCAGACGACGACCGCCCAGAGCACGGATAAGAGTACAGTCAGACAGACGATTAGCCCGCCCTCTACCTGCGACAGCCGCTCGTCACCGGCACCCGGGAGCGCCAACCGGCAGCCCCAAATGAGCGCGAAAATTAGCAGGCCGGTGAGGCCATCAGAGAGGGGCTCGGCAATCCCGTTCACCCACGCCTGAACGTCATCGCGATTGGCTTCCGGGATGGGCTGGAACAAGACGGGGCTGGCACCCTCAAATATGGTGTAGTGCAGCAATTCCTCGAAAAACTTCAGCAGCACCAAGCCGGCAAAGAAGGGAAACAGGTGCGTCACCGAGCCGAATACGGAACCGGCACCGATGATCGCCAGTCCCGCCGGCAAGATCGTGGCCGAGACAAATACGCCTATGCGCTCGACGAGCCGGCTGGAGGCAAACCACTGCATCACCAGCTCAAAGATGCCCAGGACGCCGTTGAACAGCCCGATGAACGCCGCGATCGCCGTACCGGCATCTTCTGGGTTCTGCTGTTCCAACTCGCCGAGGAATTGGAAATCAACCAGCAGATTGAGCACCTCGGCCAGGACAAAAAAGGCAATCAGGGGCACGATGTAGTTCCAGATTGGCCCCCGGAGTCGCTTATTGGTGAACTCAGCCTGCTCGTCTTCTTCCTCCCTGAGCGGAGAGTCGGGAAACGCCTGCTGGTAAGCTTCGCTGAGATAGTACAGAATCCCCGCCCCCACCACCATCATCACGCCAGCCATGACGATCGCGCCCTTGAGCCCCACCCACTTCAGGAGCACCGGCAGGGAAAAGCCGCTCAGCACGTCGGCTACCAAAATGCCGCTGCTGACAATCGGGAAAGCCCGCTTAATTTCGCGGATGTTGAACAGTTGGTTGGCGGCGATCGAGGTGTTGAGGTCGTTGAGGGTGTAGATTCCGTCCAGCCACAGCCGCATCAGAAACACCGTGATCCCGGCTATCCAAGCCACCTCCAACCCCAACCCGATGCGAAATAGCACCAGCGGAGCAGCCATCAGCAGGGCGATCAGCACAATCACCCGCCGCAAGGGCAGGATTTGCTGCAGCCAAGTGTACAGCGCCCCTAACGCCGAGCCAATTATGGCACCGGAGATATAAATCCAGGGCAGCTGGTCGGCACCGTACTCTTCCAAAAACAGACCCACCGTACTCGCCTCCAGCCACAGCACTCCCACAGATGTTGCTGTGTAGAAAGCGAACATCAAAAAGGTTCGCTCCGCTTCCTCAGGACGGAGATTCACCCACTGCAGCAGTACCTGCACCCATCTCCCTGCGTTCCGCTGATCTCTCAGTTCCATGCCGCGTTGATTTCCGTTGGTTGTAGATATCCGAAAATTGCCTTTTCGCTCACCCCACTCTCTCGCTGTTTCAGCTGGCAGCAAGCATTAAAATCTTATTATTATAAACTCAAACCGCTCTCTTTTCAACTGGATTTTAAAATTTTTAATTTTTCATCCCTTCTGGCCTTCACCCGACCCGCCCCGATGGCAGAAGTCTCAAGTGTGAAGTGTGAAACTCACACTTCACATTCCAGACTTCAGACTTCAGACTTTTCCCTTCTCGCGCCCTTTGGCAAAAGGCCCAGCGCCAGAAGCGACCGCTGCCATTATTTCTTGGGG
>CAZJNL010000025.1:0-15064 GCA_964546515.1 uncultured Oscillatoria sp. | reverse complement strand
ATGTGCTGGGAGGGGAAGTTGAGCTGCTGAGCAAAGGCTACGATATGGGGAAGCTCTAAGTGCGTGAAGCCTATGCGCAAACAGGCTTTAGCTGCTTCGGTTCCCAGCCCTTTCCCCCAGAAAGGTTTGAGTAAAACGTAGCCGAATTCAGCGTAAGGAGAGCGAGCGCTCACCCGCAAACCGCTGCGCCCGATGAGCCGGTTAGAGGCTT
Source organism: uncultured Oscillatoria sp. (assembly GCA_964546515.1). GTDB lineage: Bacteria > Cyanobacteriota > Cyanobacteriia > Cyanobacteriales > Oscillatoriaceae > Oscillatoria. The sequence continues at coordinate 14,853 of CAZJNL010000025.1, read as the reverse complement.
TTTCAATGACGGCACAGGGGCCAAAAGCATATCGCTTCCAGTGTTCGATGAATTCGCTAAATTCTTTCTCAGCTTCTGCAGGAGTACGCGCTCCTTTACCGATAAATTGCATTACCTCGGCGTCTGTATAAAGGGCAGTGAAGTCAGGCAAATCACTGGGGTTGAACTGCCGAAAGATAAGCCGGTCTGTTTCTATGACTGGGTGGTTGAGGCGTTGGGATAGGGCAGCTTGCTTGCCATTTTTGTCGAACATAGTTGGAGGTTGATTTAATAGGTGTGGCCTTGATTTGGAGCGTTGGCCGGGGAGTTGGCTGGGCATACCAGCAGGGTGATCCCTTCTCTGCCAATGACAGTGACTCGCGTGCCGGGGCGAATCGCGGGTTGGCCATTGGGCCGGTGCAGTTTGGCGGGCCAGTAGGTGCCATCGCACTTGACTCTTCCCGGCTGGCGGGGGGATATCGTCTCTTCGACGATTCCCTCAATGGCCTCCGCGAATATTTGGGTTTTGGAACGGCTGAACAGCACTTGGCAAGCCTACTCCCATATAAAGTGAGTGTTAAATCGGTCAACCCTTTCGTGGGCCAAGGAGTGAGGGCTGGTCAGCCGGCTGCCGGTTGAGCTGGCCTTGGGGAGAAGCGTGAAGGGAAAGCTCGCCGGTTGGCCCAAGCCGGTGCTGTCTGCTGGGCTCCTGGGAGTCGGGTCGAATGCTTGTGGCATAGTGGTAGAAGAAGAAAAATGTATTTGTCGCTCCCACTCGGGCGCGAGCCCGAGCGGGACTTTACCTACTTAGGTAGTGGCCATGAGCTGCCGTGATTGACGTGCACCCTAAAGTTCACGGTTCAGCTCGACGAATGTCGGCGGCTCCAGGCTCGAAGCCTGCTTGCTTGCCGGCTCCGGTCAGGAGAACCATTTTGTGTATATATGTAGTGTAGCCGGCCTGCCGAGGAACGTCAAGCACTAATGTGTAATTGTGTATAAAAGGGTTAGCTCTCGGCGGTTGCTGGGGAGGGCCGGACTGGGCAGTGGGGCGCACCTTCCCCAGAACGAGGGCCTGCAGGTATTGGACAGCCCCCTTGGCACTTGGCAGGGAAACCCTAGGGCAAGTGTAGACGTTTGCTGGCTGTGTAGTGTAAAATGTGGTTTATGAATAAAGAGGAATTTACAAAGAAGCTTCAAACGCTGACCCCGCAACCCCGAAGTGTGCTGGCACTGATGCTGGGTGGCCATTCAGACCGTGAGATTTCGGACAAACTCCAGGCAACACCTGCCACGATTCGCAAGCATGTCCAAAATCTCTGCGATCACTTTGGCATTGAGGCGGAAGTTGGGGGACTCAGAAGGAACAGGCGCAAGTATTTAATGGCCCTGGCCCGTCAGTACGAGTCTGAGCTACTGGGCGCTCACCCTGTGGCCACTCCACAGGAGGCGGTGGTGGCACGAACTGTATTGCATAAAACTGCACAAGTTGACGATACTGTTACTAATGTGGTGTCAGTTTCCTCCTCTGACAGCGGTGGGAAAGAAAATCTGGAGCGGCGACAGCCATCTTTGCAACCTGAAACACCAGAGAGCCAAGTGAAGCTCGAAGGCCAATGGAGGTTAGACGATGGCGAATGGAGGTACAAAGGCCGGATAATATTGGAAACTGAACAACTTACCCTCCCACAGTTAAAGGCTCTTCTTGAACTTTTGCGGGAATCTTCGGGAGATGTCACCCTGCGGATAGAGAGAATTGAGACAGGCAGTGTAGTCCTGGTCTTGGGAGGTTCTCAAGAAGGTCTGGGGAGACTTGAGTTTCTGTTCAGATCGGGGCAACTTACTGAGATATGGGGGATTCCTATTATGGATGTGCGCCTAGAAGGAAACAAGTTGCGGTTTCAGTTCTCACCAGAGGAGCAAGACGAGGTGTGGCCAACAAAGAGTAACTATTCTAATTTTGATGCCTGCTGGAATGCCTATCTCAATAAACTGTGCTTGAATGCTTTGATCCACTGGCTTCGAGATCAGTGCCGCTTGCAGCCTGTTGTGTGGCCAAGCCCCGATGCTTGTGCCGCTATCTGGGAGGTGGTAAATGGTACGGCAATTGAGCAGGGCACAAGGCGAGTGGTGCTGATTCCAAGTGAGGCAAGTGAGGAGAGCACAACAGAAACAGAGCAGTTGTGTGTCCCCCAGGAATTGATAGATATACCGAGCTGGACAGCTCACTATTATCTGTCGGTGCGGGTTTTTTCCTCAGACGGAGAGATAGAAGTTTGGGGGTATGCCACCCATCACAAACTAAAACGTGAGGGGAGATACGACCGACAGCAGCGCACCTACTGCTTGAATCGGGAGGATTTAATCGAAAATCTGAACTGGATGCCGGTAGGGGGAAGGGTTTGTACCGAGGACAGACCGGCAGTTGCTCTTCTGCCAAGTTTATCTAACACTGAAGCAGAAGCCTTGTTGGAGCAGTTGGGTCGCGTGTCTTGTCAGTCGCCCCGTCTGGAAGTTCCATTTGAAAATTGGGCAGCGTTGCTGGAGGTGCCGCAGTGGCGGCAGCAGTTGTACGAAAGGCGGTTGGGCCGCTTTTGTCCAGCGGTTGCACCTAGCCAGACGTCGGTGAACCTCTCCAGATGGCTGCAGAATAACTTTGTTGAGGCAGTTCAAGCCGGTTGGCAGACGATTGAAGAGATGTTTGGCCAGAGACAGGTGGCTTTTAGGTCTGCTGTGGTTAGACGTGCTAAGCAGATAGACTTGGGAGGCAGTCACACGTTTGTTATGACGGTAGATGTGAGTTCAGAAACAGATGAGGAAATGGAAATTGGCATTCTGCTGCGTCTGTATCCCACCGGCAACCAAACCTATCTGCCAGAAAATCTCAAACTCATTGTGCTGGATGAATCAGGAGCAACTTTTAGGGAAGTAGCAGCCAGAAGTAATGACGATTGGATTCAGTATCAGCTGACTGGCTCTCCTGGAGATCGTTTCAGCGTCCTAGTTGCTCTTGGTGAGCTTAGCCTTATAGAAAATTTTGAGATCTAACACAATTCAACACATCCAAAGTAACGGCAATGGGTAAGATAGTTGTTTTACATCTGGCGGCTGGGAATTTTGAGGATGGGTTTCGGGTTATCCTTCAAATTAGGGAAGATGGCAATATCCCCTCGACGGAAATTACAGGCAAGTTGCCACCCTGTCCAGAGCTCGAAAAAGACTATAGCTCTTGGAAGTTAGCCTATGGTAGCTTAGCCGGCAGCTTGCGACGGTTAGATTGGCGATTAGGATCTCCAGCCAACCAATTGACTAATATTTCCCGAATTGATGGACAAGAAGCCAAGCAGGTCTTAAGCGAACGCTTAAATACTTGGCTCAATTCCGAGTCATTTCGTCCTGTTAAAGAAAAATTACTGCATAAGTTAAACCCATCCGAGGAAATTCGGGTAATTATTCAAACCGAAGACATCGGGGTGCGGAGACTCCCCTGGCATCTCTGGGATTTTTTTGAATATTATCCCAAGGCGGAAGTGGCTTTCAGTGCTACATGGTACCAACAGACAGAAATATCTGCGTTCTCTAGAGAACAAGTAAGAATTTTAGCGATTTTAGGCAACAGTGCCGACATTGATATCCAGAAAGATGGGGAACTGTTAAAGAATTTACCCAAGGCCGAAACCACATTTCTTGTAGAGCCTCCCCGAAGGGAGTTAAACAGTTGCCTTTGGGATGAGAAAGGATGGGACATCCTGTTTTTTGCTGGGCACAGTTTAAGTCAGGGCAACAGTGAAACTGGCCGTATTTATATCAATAATAATGATAGCTTAACGATGGGGGAGTTAAAATACGCCCTGAGAAAATCCATTGAACGTGGCTTGAAGCTAGCGATTTTTAACTCCTGTGATGGTTTGGGGTTAGTCCGCGACCTAGAAGAATTGCACATTCCGCAAGTTATCGTCATGCGGGAGCCGGTGCCGGATCGGGTCGCACAAGAATTTTTGAATCACTTTATCAAGGCGTTTTCAAGTGGCAAGTCTTTGTATGCTTCGGTGCGCGAAGCACGGGAAAGGTTGCACAGTATAGAGAACGAATTTCCCTGTGCGAGTTGGTTGCCTGTGATTTGCCAGAATCCCGCAGAGGAGCCGGTGACTTGGCAAGGGTTGCAACACCGCACCAGAACTGTCTCTCCAAAAATGACTTCGGCGAAAAATAAATTGCCGTTGCTGGCGGGTGCTGTGGGTGTTGCAAGTCTTCTGCTTATAGCAGTCCTAGGCCGTTATAATGTTGTTAATCCTGTGCGCACCAGTCCAAGTGATTCTGATACAGCTTCATCCAAGGTAACTTTTACCTGTGAGACAGTATCTGGTGCGCCAACAACAGTCGCTACAACTGCCCAGGTGAAAAGACCGCTAATCCGCTGGGTATCTGATTTCTTTAGCCAAGCTGGCTATACTCCTCAAAGACGCTGTAAGGAGGTTACTGAAAGAATGAATAGATATTTCAAGCAGGGGGGGCAGTACATTACTCATGGAGTAATGAATAACCAAAAAGTTATTTGTATTACAAATCGTGTGGGTGAGGGCTGCACAGGGTTGCTTTACACCCTAAAACCAGATCAGGATGCCAAAGTTACCTTGGAAGATATGCTGCAACTCAATTCTGGACAGGTTGCACGCGATCCTCTCCGGGAAAGTTCTTGTCCTATCTATGTCAACCTCAATGACATAATAGCCGGCAAAGAGGTTGTTGCTAAGGAAGTGTGTGGGGACAAAACAGAAAACCCCAGATATCGAGAAGAGAATGAAATTCGACAAATAGCCGAACAGACAGCAGTTATAATTAGTGGGAGAGGTTCGGGTTCCGGGGTTATTGTTAGGAGAGATGGGAATACTTACTATGTTCTCACATCCAAGCATGTAGTTGGGATAGCGCCTGGAGCAATTGACGACCCCTATGTGGTACAAACCCATGATGGACTAACCCATAAAATCATCTATGATAAAGTGCGTAAAGCAGGAGACTTGGATCTAGCAATCCTAGAATTTTCAAGTCAGCGGTCTTACGAAGTTGCTAAAATTAGTCCTGAGATATCTGAAGGTATGCCTGTCTATATTGCGGGATGGATTGACTGTAACAGCGACAGAAAATATGAATTTTCACCTGGCCAAATAGATAAGCTATCAGCAGATGATGGGGATGGCTATTCTGTGCGCTATACCAATTCTACAATTACCGGAATGAGTGGCAGCCCTGTGTTCGACCGGCTGGGGCGAGTTGTGGCTATTCATGGAAAGCCTGGTTCAGAAAAACAAAATCAGTATGATTTTGAAAAATGTCCCTCTCTTTCTCAAACATTGGGCGGCAACTGGGGAATTCCTATCAAGACCTTTTTAAATACGCCCTTAGCCTCAATTTTGGAGTTAGGAATTGCTCGCAACAAGGTCAAATTAAATTTTTTATATCCAGAAATAGATGAGAATAATAAATCTAATCCGCCGCCAATTTTTTGGAGTCCAGGAGAGCCGGAGAGCCGGGAATAAACCGGGTTTCTTTTGCTGGGGGAGCTGATATGTAATGCCACACGGCCTGTAGGGCCGGCCCCCCGTGGACGCCCCCGGTTTCTAGTAGGGGCGGGTTCAGCCAAGATGTCTGTACGAAGTGTAGGATATTAGTAAACCCGCCCCTACTTCACGTTTTCTTTATAAAGGCTCTCTAAGGCGGAACCAGCTTCCGCCTTAACCGGCAAAAGCGCCATACAGCCCCCCTCTTTTAACATCCCTTCATCAAAAGACTTCCGACCGATATATGCAAAAAGCGGAACACCGCTATGCAAAAAGCGGAAAGCCGAATTAATCTAAACTCCATCCCCCCTTCCAAAGCAGAGCTGGGAGACTCAGCAGCAACTCTTCAAAAAAGATTAACTCTGCCGCCTGCTGCCAAAAAATCTGGTAGCCTCAACCTCGGAACTAACAAAACAGCAGTATGTACGAAAAAATCGCGCCCCCAACCACCGGCGAACGCATCACCTTTAAAGACGGCAAACCCATCGTCCCGGACAACCCCATCATCCCCTTCATTCGCGGCGACGGCACCGGCGTCGATATCTGGCCGGCATCCCAAACCGTCTTCGACGCCGCCGTCGCCACCGCCTACGCCGGCAAGCGCCAAATCAGCTGGTTCAAAGTGTACGCCGGCGACGAGGCGTGCGAAAAATACGGCACCTACCAGTACCTTCCCCAAGACACCCTCACCGCCATCAAAGAATACGGCGTGGCCATCAAAGGCCCCCTCACCACCCCGATCGGCGGCGGGATTCGCTCCCTCAACGTCGCCTTACGGCAAATCTTTGACCTCTACGCCTGCGTCCGCCCCTGTAAATACTACACCGGCACCCCCTCCCCCCACAAAACCCCAGAAAAACTCGACGTCATCATCTATCGCGAAAACACAGAAGACATCTACCTCGGCATAGAATGGCGTCAGGGCACCGAAATCTGCGAAAAACTGATTCACCTGCTCAATAACGACCTCATTCCCGCCACCCCAGAACACAAAAACAAGCAAATCCGCCTCGACTCCGGCATCGGCATCAAACCCGTCAGCAAAACTGGCTCCCAGCGCCTCGTGCGCCGCGCCATCGAACGCGCTCTGACGCTTCCCAAATCCAAGCAAAGCGTCACCCTCGTCCACAAAGGCAACATCATGAAATACACTGAAGGTGCCTTCCGCGACTGGGGATACGAACTCGCCACCTCCGAATTCCGGCAAGAGTGCGTCACCGAACGCGAATCCTGGATTCTCAGCAACAAAGAGCGCAATCCAAACATCTCCCTGGAAGACAACGCCCGCGAAATCGAGCCCGGTTACGACGCCCTCACCGATGAGAAAAAAGCCGCCGTTTGCCAAGAAGTGGAAAGCGTTCTCAATGCCATCTGGGAAACCCACGGCAGCGGGCAGTGGAAAAATAAAGTCATGGTCAATGACCGGATTGCGGACAGCATTTTCCAGCAAATTCAAACCCGACCGGGAGAATACTCCATTTTGGCTACTATGAACCTGAATGGGGATTACCTCTCCGACGCCGCCGCCGCTATTGTTGGCGGGCTGGGCATGGGGCCAGGTGCCAATATTGGCGATTCCTGCGCTATCTTTGAAGCGACTCACGGCACCGCCCCCAAACATGCCGGTCTGGACCGCATCAACCCCGGTTCGGTGATTCTTTCTGGCGTAATGATGCTAGAATATATGGGGTGGCAAGAAGCTGCTGACTTGATTAAGAAAGGCATTGCCGGCGCTATTTCCAACCGGGAAGTGACCTATGACCTCGCTCGATTAATGGAGCCGCCGGTGGAGCCGCCGCTGAAGTGTTCTGAATTCGCTCAGGCGATTATTAAGCACTTCAACGATTGAGGGTTTTTTCACTCTCAGTATGAGTCCTTTTTCGGATGATTTTAACCGCAGATGAGCGTAGATAAACGCAGATGGATGTGCATTTATCTGGGGTTTTCAGCTTCCGAATTCAGCTTGTAGGGGGCGTTTCGCAGGACGGAACGCACCCTACTTCTCATATTAGTGAGGTACTGAGAAACCCGGTTTCTGACCCTAGTTTATCCAACTGAGAACCGCTATATCTGCGTTTTTCTGCTTAAGGATTCGAGAAGGTATTAATCTGTCCGCCGCCAATGGTACGGGGGACTGAGAAGTTGGGCTGCTGGGCTGGCTGAGCCGGTTGGGCGCTGGGATTCCCATAATTATAGGGATTTCCAGGCATGTTAACCCCAGTACCCGGATTGACACCTTGGTAGGGAGAGCTAGGGGCGGTGACGCCGATTCCCGGATTGACGCCTTGGTAGGCAGATCCAGGGGCGGTGACGCCGATTCCCGAATTGACACCTTGGTAGGCAGATCCAGGGGAGGTGACGCCGATTCCCGAATTGACACCTTGGTAGGGAGAGCTGGGGGAGGTGACGCCGATTCCGGGATTGACACCTTGGTAGGGAGAGCTGGGGGAGGTGACGCCGAGCCCGGGAGTGACGTTTTGGTATATAGCGCTGGGGGGTGTGATGCCGAGTCTTTGATAGATTTCCTGCAAACCAGGGCTAGGAGTCGTCGCCGCAGTTCCGGGATTTGAGCCGCCCTGAGGATTTCCCGGAGTCGTCGCGCCGAGTCCTTGATTATTGCCCCCGAAAGGAATTTGCCCGACAGTGTTCTGTGCGGCGGGATCGCCCTGCTGCTGCTGCGGGTTCCCGGTTGGGGCGTCGCCTGCGGGCGCAGAGCCGGTTAAATAGGTGTAGGCATTCCCCGAAACAGCCCGATTCGCCGCCTCAGTGGGAGTTGAGCCGGTCATGCCAGGGAGGTTGAGGGTGGAGGGAGAAATCTGTGTGGGGGACTCTGACACCGGCATGCCGGTGGCTGCTTCTAGGTAGCTTCTCCCATCTGGGAGAGCGGAGGACTTGGCTAAAGACGGCGTTGCCCCAGAAGACTGTTGGGGACTGGCGGATTGTTCTGAACGGCTTGCAGGAGCGAGGGAGGATGGAACCAGGCCAGTATAGTATCTGTCCATCGCCGCTTGCAGGGGGCTGGCGGGAGCAACGTCTGGGTTGGTGGGCTGGAGTAAGTTGATGCCGGAGGTCGGGTTATACCTTTGTCCGACTGCTGGGGACTCAGACCGCACGCCAGCTGGTTTGTCTCCCCGCAACATATCCAGCCCCTGCAAGGCATTGGCGCTGAGCGGGTTGCCATCAAGAGCGGTGCCGGCCAAAAGATTGCCTGCGTCTTGTTTGCCAGAGGCGCTATTCTGTGCGCCGGCACTCTGTTTTGCTGCCGGTGCGCTTTCCTTGGCGCGACTGTCGATTTCTTCAAATAAACCCTTGTTGGGGGGGGCTTCGGTTTTCTGGTTCGGGCCGGCACCGGCGCGATTCAACTCCTTGAGCAGCACTGACACATTATCCATATCAGCGGCTTTCGCCCTTTCTTCTTCAGTGAGGCCAGAAGCCGCATCAGGGCTATCTTTCAGACTCACGGGGGAGCTGAACCGCTCTGGGTGCGTCCTGTAATCCGATATAAACAGCGCCACCAGCAACAGCACCCCTGCCGGGCCCCAAAATATGGGTCGCAAGAGAGGCCGCACCTTGGCTCTGATATTGCGGATGGAAGTTGGGAGCTGCTTGTGAATTGACATAGGTTTAGTGCGAGGTTAGCTAGCACGGCAGGGGAATAGGTTCTACAGTCTGGTCACAGATACCAGCCGCTCAGTCGGTTGCGGGGTTTGACGCCTATTTTTGGCAGCTGGCTAATGCAAAGCGCGACCGCCGCTTGGGGGGAAACGCCTTTGCGATGTTTGACTGTGATTCTATGCTAGCACGTCGGTCAAGTAATCCTAGAAACCGGGTTTCTTTAGATGGTCAAAGATAAATTATGGCCTGATAGCCCAAAGAAACCCGGTTTCTTACCGCTTCAGAAGAGTACAAGACCTGCTCTCTAGCTTTGAATTAGAATTTAGGCAGTGCTGCCGCGCAATTTTTTTCCAGGTTGCTGGCGAGTGTCAGTGGCAAGCCTACTGGGAAGCCCGCACCAATACTACTATTCCCATCGCCAAGCCGCACAGTGTCGGCAACCAGCCTGCCATGACGGGAGAGAGGACACCGCTCAGTCCCAGCGCGTCGCCAATCGACATCAATAAATAGTACGAAAAAACCAGAACGACACAAATGCCAAAGCCGGTCGCCTTGCTCGTGCGCTGCGGCTTGGTGCCCAAAGCTGCCCCCACCAAGCCAAAGGCAAGGCAAGCAAAGGGCAGCGAATATTTCTGCTGAATGCGGATGATCAGTTTGCGAATTTTTTTGTCTTTGCCGCTCTGGCGCAGCAACTTCAGATACTCTTGGGATTCGGCGATGTTCATCTCGTCGTAGTCCCGCGTTTGGCTGGCCATGTCTAAGGGAGCGCGGGGCAGGTTCAGCTGCTGTTTCTCAAATTTCACAATATTGCGGTAAGAGCTGTCTGGCGCTACAATATAAATGGTGCCATTGTAAAAGTTCCAAACGTTTGTCTCGGTGTCCCAAGTGGCTGATTCCGCCACCAAAATTTGATTTACGTCCGGCTGGGATCGCTCTAAAATAGTCAAGCCCTTCATGCGCTGACCGTCAAACTTTTCGGCATAAAACAAGCGCACGAGAACCTCTTCTTTTGCGCCACTCTCCCGCCTCACTTTCCGAAATTCTGGATAAATGATATTGTTCTCTTGAAAGAAGACTGTTTTTTTCTTCACGGCTCGGTCTAGGGTTACGGACGCCTCGTAGTTGGCAGCCGGCACCACCAGTTCGTTAAAGAAAAAGGTTATCCCCGTAACGACGGCACCCATAACTATGGCCGGCAGCACTAGCCGGTAGATACTCACCCCACAGCTGCGCAGGGCGATCAGCTCGCTGTCGCTTGACATCCGGCTGTAGGTGAGCAGGGTGGACAGCAGCATTGACATCGGGAAGGCGAGGACGATGAAAAACGGCAACTTTAACAGCAAAATTTTCATCGCCAGGGTTAGCGGCAGCCCGGATTCGCTTACTTTCCGCACCAAGTCAAACATCGTCCCAATCGCCACCCCCAAGGAGGAAAAGACTCCCACCCCAAAGAAAAATGGGGGCAGTAGCTCCGAGATAATGTAGCGATCCATGACCGAAACTCGCGGGGCTGGCCATCTGAAATACTCGACAGAGTTAGACAGGCTTAATCTCATCTTTTGGGGCTGGAAATTGACGTTTGACGTAGGGTAACAAATTCGGGTGATGGCTGTTAAGTTTTGAGGGGATTTTCCCGCTCAAAGCCTCTTGAAAATTAGGGAGTTTATATCCGGTTGCCTTCCCCGATGGGAACTCGCTCCCCATCTTTCAGAAAAAAGCGCCCAATTGTCAAAGTGGAATCAAGAGAGCGGAAAATGAGCGAGGCTGAAGGGAAAATTAATTTATCATTCATCTATCTTATGATTGCATTTCCTTATTCCCCACTCGCTCGGGGCTATCGTTGGAAGCTTTCACCCAAGTAATACTGCCGCACTAGGGGGTTGCTGTAGAGTTCCTCGGCATTGCCGGCAGCCAGGATTTGGCCATCTCGCACAATGTAGGCCCGCTCCGTGATCGCCAGGGTTTCTCGCACGTTGTGATCGGTAATCAAGATGCCCATTTGCCGGTCGCGCAGTTTAGCGACAATCTCTTGGATTTCCGCTACGGCAATCGGATCGACACCGGCAAACGGTTCATCCAAAAGCAAAAATTTCGGGCCAGTTCGCCCCGCCGCCAAAGCTCTCGCCAGTTCAGTCCGCCGGCGCTCTCCCCCAGACACCTGCACGCCCAAGGTGGAAGCCACTTTTTCCAGGCGAAATTCTCGCAGCAAGGAGTCGAGACGCCGCTGCCATTCGCGGCGGGGAACGCCGGTTTGCTCGAGAACCACGAGAATATTGTCCCGAACGCTCAGGTGGCGGAAGATACTGGCCTCTTGGGCTAGATACCCAATGCCCAGCCGCGCCCGTTTGTGCACCGGCAGGCTGGTAATGTCGAGGTCGTCGAGCCACACCGCGCCCCGATCGGGTTTGATCAAGCCGGTGGTAATGTAAAACGTCGTCGTCTTGCCGGCACCGTTGGGACCGAGCAGCCCCACCACTTCTCCTTGCGCCACTGAGAGGTTGACTCGATTGACAACGACGCGCTTGCCATAAGATTTGTGAATATTCTCAAGCCAAATTTTCACGCGCCCCACTCCTGTTAGTGCTGAGTGTTCAGAAGGAACAAGGAACAAGCAACCACCCATCCCCCGCGCTCATCGGGATCAAAAGGAGGGGATGGCCGGCTTGGGTTGAGCAGCGGGGACTGAGGCATTTTGCTCCGGAACGAGATAAATGGATTCGACTTGCCTGTTGCTTTTCGGGACTGAGATAAATCGCCCCTCATCAATCAGGTAGGTGATAGTCTCGCCCCGCAGACTGTTGCCTTGCTGCAGGACATAGACATCGCCACTGAGCACGATGCGGCGCTCGCGGCTAAAATATTGAGCTTGGGCGGCTGTGGCTTGAATTTGTCGGGCTGGATAGTCAATTTGCACGTTGCCGCGAGCCGTGACAATCCCAGTTTTGGCATCGGCTTCTTGAATGTCAGAGCGCAGCGTCAGGGAGCGGTCCGCCCCGGCTGCCGGTTGCGGGTAGGAGGGAGTGGCACTCGCACTCAAGTAGGCCACCGGCAGCATCAAGGCAAATCCGAGGCGAAGCATGAATAAACCAGGCAGTTTCGCAAAGGGCATCATGGAGAAGTGAGCCTCACGACGTCATCAATCAGTGGCAGAACAGGGTCGCAGACTCAAGGTCTGGGACAAACTGCTTACGGTAGTTTACCGTGTCCTGCTCAAACTCTATCGCCATTCTTATGATAGCGACAGGCACCTAGCAAGTCCCACACATAGAGACGACTGGGGATTCACTGAGGTTTCCCTAGCCTCGCCCTTGGCAAATTCAGTAATATTGCGGATGGACAGAGGCCGTGAACTTGTGTGAAAAACAAGATAGCCTGAGGCTGCTGCGGGCTTTCCCCAAACCTCGCACAACTCCATTCATCGTGGACGTGTTTGCATATCTGGGTCACGCCCCTTAAGGGTGACGCCTTTCCATGCTGCCACCGTTTAGGCCAAACCTCAGGCACAAGGGCAACCGGGGCGCTCGCCCTTGCATCTACTTTGCAAAAAGCGGATATACACTCCTGTTGCGCCGGCAGGGTTTTGCAGCCCGCAGAGCGCGAAATCATCCTGTTTTTCAGACAAAATCCGTTTAATTTGCCTGTTTTAAAGCCCATTCGCAGGGTCTTTGGCATTTCCCGCCTGGTAATTATATGCAGCTCAACCTCGCTGCGAGTCGCTGAAAGCGATCTGAGCCAGAGACTGCGCTCTAGGTGCAGCCGAAATCTCAACCGGAGCAGGCCAGCATTTTTAGGATTTTTTCAGCTTTTCCAGTGAGTGTGCCCGCCTCGAATTGCAAAAGTCCGGGATGCTCGCTCGTCCTGCTAGCCATCCTTGGGCTGTACCACCGGCCCGTGAGTTTTGTGCGTGACAGTATATTCTATATTATTCTACATTTTGGCTGTTGACAAAACACGTTTTTACTTGCCAATCTTCCTGACAGACTGCCAAAAGCCTGAAAAGCTTATTCAGTGAAGCTTTAAATATTTGTTAAATTTCGAGTATTTTTTCTAGGATATGGTAAGTATTTCACGGCTTTCCTTGTAGATTAGCACAGCCGCACACTCCCCTAATGCGTAGGCGAGTGTGGGCGTAGCCCAATTGGGTTTCTTGTCTCTTGCTTCGGGGGTGTATCTACCAGCAAACTTTCCCCTGGAGTATCCATCGTGACGACTACTTCCGTTTCAATCAATCCCAAATCTAAGTGGCCAAATATTCAACCTGCCACCCTGGTTTTCATTGACTCTGGCGTAGATGACTGCAAATTTCTAGCTGCGGGTGTGAGAGAGGATGTGAAAGTAATCGTCCTCGACTCCGATACAGACGGCATCAAAGCAATGACAGCAGAGCTGCAAAACTTTGCCTCTTCACACGGCTTAATAGACGCGGTTCACATCGTTTCTCACGGCTGTCGTGGCAGCCTGCAATTAGGCAATACCGTCCTGGATTCAGACACTCTATCACAGTACAGCAGCTGCTGGCAACAGTGGCGGAATGTACTGACTGAAGAAGCGAACATCCTACTTTACGGATGCCGTGCAGCCGCCGGAAATGGGGCAACCTTTGTGCGACAGCTAAGCCAATTAACCGGCGCTACGATTGCTGCCTCTGCTGACTTAATAGGCGGCGGTAACTGGAATTTAGAATTTACCACCGGCCCAATAAAAGCGCCTCCCGCATTTAAGCCAGAGGTGAGGTTGGCTTACAGCGGTGTTTTAGCCATCCTGACGGTAACGAATAATGCGGACAGCGGTGCCGGCTCGTTAAGACAAGCGATTGCGGATGCCGCTGCCGGGGATACTATTCAATTCGCTTCCAGCCTCGCCAATCAGACGATAACCCTCACCAGCGGGCAACTCAATGTCACCAAAAACCTGATTATTGATGGAGCGGCAGCTGCCGGGTTAACCATCAGTGGGAATAATGCCAGCCGTGTCTTTGAGGTGCAGGGTTTAGCCACAAATTTCGCACTCAATAATCTCACAGTTGCCAATGGGCGCACTGCGGGCGACGGGGGAGGAATTCTCACGGGGTTGCAGAACGTTTTAACGGTAGAAAATTGCAACTTCAAGAACAATGTCGCGGGCCAGGGTGGCGCTATAGTTGCGGGTAATTTTAGCACCAATACGATTCAAAACTGTACCTTTGACAGCAACCAGGCTTCGGCGGATACCGAGAGTGCCGGGGGCGCAATATTTGTAAAAAGTTTAAGCAGTCTCACGGTCAGGGACAGCGAGTTTACCAACAACAAAGGTATCAACGGCGGGGCGATTAACAACCTGTTGAGCCGGCTGACGGTAGAAAACTCAACGTTTATCAATAACGACTCAACGGCAGGAGGCCCGTTGGGGCAGGCTGCCACCGGTTATACTAGGGGTTACGGCGGGGCAATTTATACCGATGGGGCTTCTGACAGTGCGAATCCGGATTCGGGCACTATTCTGATTAGCAACAGCCGGTTTGAGGGGAATAAAGGAGCAGGCCAAGGAGGAGCGCTATTTTTGTTTGCTTATCCCCCGGACAAGGTGATTGTTGAAGGTTCCACGATTCTCAACAATCAGGTGATTAAAGACGCCAAATGAGACGCCTTGTGTGGCGGACTGCGGGCGGGCAACGGTTACTTGACAGTCAGAGATACCACCTTTGAAAACAATTCGGCGCTGG
>CAZJNL010000024.1:8765-15163 GCA_964546515.1 uncultured Oscillatoria sp. | reverse complement strand
CTTGTTCGGGCTTCCAGTTGTTGACAGCAACCCCGGGCTGAATATTGAAAGGGCAAACTTTGCGATCGGAGGGAATGAGGAACGGTTTGCCCAGAGGGATGCCGGTGGCACCGATACAACGGAATTGCGCCGGCCATTCCAGATGCCGGGTCGGGCGAGCGCGGCGTAGCCCAGACTCAGCAGACAGCCGGCTTTCTTTTCGCCTTCACAGAGGACTATAGGGACGTTGTGCTTCCACACCCAATGCCAAAACCCACCGGGATGTTCTAATGCTTGATCGGAGAATGGGGATGCCGGTGCGCTCTGCAACCTGCTCCGAGATACGCGGTTCGACTCTAAGGAGAGTAAGCCGGCTGGAATTGGCCCCCCACGGTGGACGTGCGTTGGGGCTTCCCATTTTTGAAGTCTGTCAGTTCCCCTTCGATCACCTTGAACCGAAACCAGTCCATTCCCTCCCATGTCTGCGGGTCAATGCCGGTTACGAACCTGCCGGCGACAGATTCAAATCTGCGGTAAATCCTCAAATATTTATCTTTCACGCGGCCCGAGTTCCGCCGCGCTCGCTGACCTGCCATACAAGAGTTCAAAGGCTTCTATCCCGTAAATAGAGCGGACGTTAAGGTCAATGATGTCGGGATGGACGCCAGAATTTGCCCAATCTTGAGTGTGAAAGTCCATTATCGCGCACCCCCATTCCTACTCGCCGTTGCGCACAGCAAACACTTTCGTCAGTTCCCGGAATAAAACCTCGGCAACCTTGCGGCAGCAAGCGTTACGGGCGTCTGCCAGCCGCCGGCCTGCCGCCTTGATTCTCAAGGGTGCCGGGAGTTTCGGGAAAGGCTTTGAGGGCGAAGTAGTCCCTGATTTCCTGCACTCCCGGCGACGCGAGTTGCGGGCGGTTTTTGGTGATCCCAAGCTTATCAAACGAAGTTTCTATCCGGCAAAAGACGTAAGTCCAAAGAATTCCCCTAACCTCTGAAGAACCGGTGTTTTTGCCGCTGGATCTTTGGGAGTCGCCGGAAGACTTCTGGATGCTCCCGACTGGGCTTGTTTAAACCGGCGTTTACTGCGCGGCTTTTTGGTGAGGAAGTTGCGCTAGGTGGAACTTCTGGTGTAATCAACAATCTGTTTCCCGTCAGAGAGAAAACTTTCAAAAGGATAGATGCGGCACAACAGCCACGCTCTCTCCCTTTGACCAAAGCCTCATTGCTCAAAGATGCGCAGCCGAAACGGCCCAAACTTCAGGCAGTAAATTTGCATAAAACGTGCCCCATAGATGACTCGGTAGCTAGTCCCGCGTATAGGCCACAGGCTGGGTTTTATTCCAGGTATCCAGTCGCCGGGAATATTTTTCTTTGTAGAAAGGAACGCTGACTTTTGCTCCAATAAAAATTCCAAACCGGTTTGGCCAGAGACTTTGAAGATAGGCCCAGTCAGAAAGTATCTGTCTTCTGGCGCTAACAGATACACCGAATATCCTATATATGTGTCCATTGGATAGAATGGTTAGTTTAACAACTCATGTTCCGCGAGCGCGAGCGCCGCTGTGCTACCGCTCGCCTTATTGACTGTGGCTACAACTAGGCAAAAGGAAAGCGATCGCTGCCGAATGACTTCAGTAGAAGGTTCAAAATCTGAAAGGCACTGGCACAACTTCTGCAAGTAATCTGTAGGATAAGCAGGGACTCGTACTGGCAGTTCGTCATCGATTTACTCAAACGGAGCGGCTAAATATTGACAGCCATCGCTCCTCATCGGGAGCGCTCAGTAAGCCTTTGCACTGAATATAATTCCCGACCATATAGCCACTCATGTCGTCGCTAATCGGAGCGGGAAACTCCCATACCTCCCACTCACCGATCTCCGGGGAAAAACTTCCCTCCCATCCAAGTTTATCCCCGGGGTAAAAATTTGGGAATAAATCTTTTTGTCGCGGGTTCGATTACTTCCCAATTCTCTACTATCTCAGGAGCGAAGCACCCTTGCTTGTAGAGCGCGGCTGGCTTGCTTGCAGCCGGTCGAGTATGGAGCCAAAATGCGTGAGGATGTCTGACGCTTCGGGCGAAGCGGGGAATCTCCACTTTGGCTGCCTCCACCGGCTGATGCCCTTCTCGATAGTGCCTAGAAACATGCAAGCCCACGAGGCGGTGTCGGGATTTAAGGTGGTGAACTCTGTCATAAGAAGCCTGACTTCAGGGGTCATAAATGACTCCAAAGGTGGACGCAGGTTGCGAGCGTTTGAGATCGCTGGCGTGTCCCGACGCTTGATAGTGGTAGAGACAGCGGCGCATTAAGAAACGCCGTCCTTTTGGGGTGACGCAAATCACCGCCCAAGGGCGAGGGCAAAGAGGATTGAACTGGTCGGGCAATTGCTTTTTCACGGAATTTGTTGCCTAAGTGCGTTTTTCTAAGAAGGGCGGTCAGGGCGACCGCCAAAACGTCGATTGTAGGAAACGTTGTTGTGGATTTACATAGGCACCTCTGAACTCAATAACTGTCCCTGTGGGGCTAGCCTTGGAAGGCAGAGCCTCCCCCCCACAGTTTTCTAACAAGCAAAGCGTTTTGCCCCATTGCCGAAGGAAGCATGGAAATGCCAAGACTTAAACGTTTTGGCACTGGACTCTACCTCTTTAAGTACGTGTGTTAGGGGTGGCTGCAGGTCATTGTCGGAAGGGGGAGTCTTTCCCGCACAGTTTTTTAGTAAG
Source organism: uncultured Oscillatoria sp. (assembly GCA_964546515.1). Lineage (GTDB taxonomy): Bacteria > Cyanobacteriota > Cyanobacteriia > Cyanobacteriales > Oscillatoriaceae > Oscillatoria. The sequence continues at coordinate 12,458 of CAZJNL010000024.1, read as the reverse complement.
CTGAGCGCTGGTAATTGCTGAATGAGGATGGTAGTGATCGAGAGATTGCGGCTTCAATCCGCGCTTGAGCCTGCTCCCAGGGCGCTGGGCAAGACTTAAACGTTTTGGCACTGGACTTTACCTCTCTAAGTAAGTGGGTTATGGGTGATGGCTGCCGGTCATGGCAGTCACTTGGGTGCACTCACCTGGGTGTCCCGGTCGGAAATGCAAGGGGAATCAGGCGACGCACGCTCGTACAGATGCTTCCCTTGTGTCTTTCCCGAAACGCCCTGGGGGCTAGTGTGCCCTGGGTGCACCACCGGTTGCTTTCACCATAGGCTCCCTGGTGGCAAGTCTCGCTATTGTCCAGGGGGGTTGTGTGCCCTCTCGCTGGGGAAGGTGTTTTTCCCCGAGGTGCGACAGGCGACTGGAGGCTGGGCGGCATACTCTCGCCGCTGTAGCAGTCCAGGCTCTCGATAGCCCGCGCGGGTTGGCGCTCTGGAGCGGACGCCTGTGCAGTGGGGCAAAATAAAAGGTATCCGCAGATTCAGACCCTGTTTGTCTTGCTACCATGATTGAATGACGGTAACGGCAAGATAGTAGCAAGATGCTTTGGTGATAAAATTTAGGAAAGATTAATGGACATAGCAAATGGCAAAAAAAACAAGTCCAAAGAAGTACAGCGAGCTTAAGCAGAAGGTCAGCTTCAGTCTGACCAAGACAGGGCTGCTGCTTTTCGAGCAACAAGCGAACGCTCTGGGTCTGAACCGCTCAGAGCTTCTGGAGGAGATAGCCAGAGGAACGCTGTCCCTGCACCCAGACAAACGATTACTGGGGGAATCCTGAGCCAGCTGATTGAGGAGTCTCGCCGTCAGGTGGCAGATTACGAGGCACAAGCTGAATTCCACAGAATTCGGATGGCACAGCTGGAAGCTTTGCTCGAAGAGCTGGAAGTCAGAACTGGACAACTAGAAAAAAGAGACTAGCAAAAGCGCTGAGGCCCATCTCGGCGCTTTTTTTGCCCTTAAGCTGCTTCCGCATCCGTCCATCTTGTCGCTATCTTGCTACCGTGTTATTGTATTACTATTATAGTAACAATACATATGGTAGCTTAATCTGCGGATACTTTTCGTCTTGCCCCTAAGGGCACAGGCGTCTGCTCCAGAGCGCCAACCCGCGTGGGTTACTAAGAGGCAGGACTGCTGTAGTGGCGAATATGCCGCCCAGCCCCAGTCGCATCTATGGCCAAGTACCGAATAGGCTTTCCTGCCTTACTCAGAGCTGATCGGAGTAAGACGTGCCACAGGATGAGCGCCCCTTGGCAGGGACTTGACCCCCTGCCTTTCCTCAAACTAGCCCAGGGTGCGGTGCGGTGCGGCACAGCTGGGGGAACGTAGCGGGAGTAGGCGTGGCCATAGCGGGTGTTTCTTCTTTTTTCTCACTTATTTCTTAGGTATGTTTATACCCCCCCCGTTTTTCCCGGAAAGCATCTATGGCCAAGTATCGAACAGGCTTTCCAGGCTTACTCAAAGCTGATCGGGGTAAGGCGTGCCACAGGATGAGTGCCTCCAAAGCAACTGGTAGGGTGGTGCAACCCCCTGCTTTCCTAAAATTGCTCATCAATGAGCCAGGCCAGAGCTACCAAGGGCTGACCGGCACTCCCCACCGGGGAGTCGGTGCTCAGCTGAACCCCGGCACCTACTCAAAAGGCTATCCGGCGATGTTTGCAGCTGTAGACAGCAGTCGGGTGCAGCCCCCAATGGGTTAACCGGCACCCACGCTCAGGCAGCGGCTCTGGCGGGGCCCGCCTTGCTCAAAGCTGATCGGGGCAAGGCGGCGTGCAGGATGAGCAGGATAACAAGCTCAAACAGTAGGGTGGGCAACCCCCTACTTCCATCAAATCCACAAAGAAAAATCGGGACATGGAAACAGAAAAAGCGTGGGCAGTAGCTCAATAGCTAGCTGAAATAGACAAACCCTGGGCAAAAAAAGCAAGCGGGATACTGGAAGCCAGCTGCCTTCTAGTGGAGTCCGTCGATGGGGTAGATGTCGGAATTGGAATGGTTCAAGATTCGGAAGAAATCTGCGGTCAGATGACAGACGGGTTCCTCAATGACCATGAGCCGGCGATCGTCAAAGCGGTTGACGGCGCAAGGAAGGCTTTCGACTTCTACTTTGGCATCGAAGAGAAGCCTACGAGTGATGCGGGCGATGTGAATACAGCGATCGATAGGGAGTTCTAACGGGAAACCGGTTCTTAGCTGGTGCCGGCTTTTCTGCCCCTAGCGGCGAATGCCGGCATCTTCCCTAAGGAGCCTGTGCGCAGGCAGGGCCCCTGAGAGAAACTTCACCAGCACTCACCCCCAGAAGCTTTTATCCAACGATTTGAACTGTAGGAAACCTGTAATGCTCGCCACCAAGACCGCGCTTGGCCCAAAAACGGACTTTTTACTCCGAGGAAAAGCTTAACGTCAAGCCTATTAAGGAGCTCCAACGGATTCTCAACGAATTTGCCCACCCTGTGAGTCCCAATACTTACAGCAAGCGACTCGACCGTAAGTATCCTTGGATTCAAGCCATTCTTGCGACTCAGGAGAAGGAAAAGGAGCAAAAACGCAAGAGCGCGATCACGAAGCTGTCTCTATTTAACGGTTGCTCTCCAAATGATTCGATTGGCGACGGCGACGAGGAGGCATCTGGAATTCCTAGTCCCACTGCCGAGAATCAATCAGGGCAAGGGGCTGTCTGTTTTGTTGGCGAGCCTCCTGCCCCTATACCGCCCTCCTTGACGCCCCCACCACTTCCCTCAGAAGATGAAGATTGCGGCATTGATCAGGAGGATGAGCTGATCACTGGTGAGGGTGCGAGTCAGCCTTCCTCAGAGTTCATCACTGGTGAGGGTGAGAGTGTCTCAGCCTCCAAGATTCAGATTGGCAGTTGGGTTAAAAATGTTCACCCTTCTTGGTGGCCATTGGGGGGGTCGGAAAGGTAGAAAGTTTGCGGGAATCGTCTACAATCCCCGGCACTTTTATCGCTGGGGTTGTTTGGAAGTTAGGCGGTTCCCAACTCTCTTCTGATTTCGAGATTGAATTCCTTCAACCCATAGGTGCCCTTGAACTGGGTGCGCAGCTGCCCGATGGTAATGCTGGCGAGGGTGCCGATGAGGATGGCGAGTACCTCCCCGGGGACCCTTCAGAAGAGGGTGATGGTAGCTTTGAGACTCCAGTAGAACCCACCCCGGAACCGGGCACCGCATCGCCCCCCGTCTCTACCCGGGTAGTAGAGCCAATTCCGGAACCCGAACTGGAACAGGAACCCGCACCTGTTTCCGCTGTGTCACAGCCCACCCCAGAACCCGTAGAAACGGAAGAGTGGTGTGAAGAAATGAGGCGGCGAATCCGAGACTTTTGGATGGCAAAAAAGTGGAACAAGATCCGGTGTCAGAGTTGGATTCTCGAACATTTGGGTGCCCGCTACGACTCTCTGCGTGAGTTGACTTCGGTTCAGCACTGCAGGCCGTTGCAGCCAAAATACAAAAGGAAGCTGCACCGGGGAGTGCGGATGAACTGGGTGCGTCGTGGCCTGAGGAAACCCTACGGGGGAGTGCCGGTGGTGCAGCTGCCTGAGGAAACCCTACGGGGGAGTGCCGGTGGTGCAGATGCCTGAGGAAACCCTACGGGGGAGTGCCGGTGGTGCAGATGCCTGAGGAAACCC
>CAZJNL010000024.1:0-8665 GCA_964546515.1 uncultured Oscillatoria sp. | reverse complement strand
TGCCTGAGGAAACCCTACGGGGGAGTGCCGGTGGTGCAGATGCCTGAGGAAACCCTACCGGCGGGTGCCAGTGGTGCAGCTGCCCGAGGAAACCCTACCGGGGGGTGCCGGTGGTGCAGATGCCTGAGGAAAATGAACTGGGGGCACAGCTGCCTGAGGAACCCACACCGCAGAGTGCGGATAAAATGGGTGCCGGTGCACTCGCAGAAGATCGGCAGCAAGAACAATTCCCTTGCTGGCTTTCCCGCGAAGAACTCGAACAAGCCGCAGCGTTGCTCCAGCTAGGGTTTGATTATTGCGGGGATGTTGACGATTTTGCTTCCTGGGATTATGAATGCGGAACGTCTGGTTCTTGGATTTTTGTCGGGTCTGCCGGCGAGGGAAGCCTTGATGCCGAGTGTCGCGGTGCTTTGTACTCAAAGAGCTTGGAGATAGAGCCAGATTTTGATTCAGAAGGCTTCTTTGAGCGACAAATTGAAGCCGCCAAGGAAGCAATTCAGAAAGTGCTACTGGAACAGCAGGCTCGCGCTCCACAGCAGCTTTCCCTTTTCGATCTATTAGAGGAATCTCAGGCAGGTGGTGGTGAGTGTACGTCGCTCCCTGAGAAAACCGCATCGGGGAGTGCGGATGAACTGGGGTTACAGCTGCCTGAGGACACCCTACCGGGGAGTGCCGGTGACGGTGCGCAGCTGCCCGAGGAAGCCACACCGCAGAGTGCGGACAAAATGTGCCGGTGAAAATGCCGGTGAGGGTGCCAGTGATGGGGATGAACACATCCCTGGTGAGGAGGATGCCAGTGAGAAAGCGCAGCTGCCCATATCGGTAGCCACCCCCAAGGGGAAGCAACCACCTATCGTCCCCTGGGTACTTGAAGTCGCCGACCGCCGGCAGCCCTACCGCGCTCCTCAACTACAGGCACGCTCTGTTCTCTACGAAACGCCAGCCACTGTCAGGCTGAAAGGAGATAGCGGCGATTTCACAACTCACCACCATTTGATCTACTGCCTTCCCGATGCAGCCTGCTGGATCGAAGCCCTTCGGCTGCGGGATGACTTCGACAGAACGCTCAGGGCTTATGGAGAAGCTTTGCTTCAGTTGGGGAACTACAGTCGGAAGTTGGAAGAAGCTGGCGGCTCCTCTCGCGTGGCAACGCCGCTAAGCTCAACAGTAGTCGAAAACTTCTGCGCTCCTGAAGAAGACTTTTTGCAGCGGGGGTTGTTGTTCTCTCCCTGGTTTGTTGAGCGAATCACTCGCTTTGCTGTCATTCGCCACACCCCCAAGATGATTAAGGTTGCGAAACTAGCAGAAGCTCCAGGGACAACAGGGCAGATTTCCTACCAACACAATTTTTGGCTTTGTCCCAGCGATGAAGCTTGGGATAACCTGCAGGCTGTTCGAGCAAAAGCATTGCAAGCTGCTCAAAAGATTGAGCAGTTCCGTCGATCGGCTAGGCACCTATAAAGCGGCTAAAGCTGACGGGCGTTACAGCTTGCCGGCTGTAGCCGCCAGCAGTCAACCCATCATCGATGATCAGTTTGAAATGACGCAGCAGCTGCCCGAGGGAGTTGCCCTTCCAGGGGGTAGCGGTGAACTGGGTACGCAGCTGCCTCGTGAGGATGCCAGTGCTGGGGAACTGGGAGCGCAGCTGCCTGGGCAGCGCGGGTAGCGGTGAGGATGCGGGTGCTGACAGTAATAGCGATGCGCCGAAGCCCGGTGGTGATAGCGATGCCGATGTGTCGGTTGTTGAGCAGCACGGTGAAGCGGGCCGAAGCGTCCGCTTCAGAGACTCCCGGTGAGCAGCGCAGAGGGTGAGAGTGCCGGTGAGTTAAATAACAAGCTGTCTCGTGAGGATGCCGGTGAACTGGGTACGCAGCTGCCTCGTGAGGGTGCCGGTGAGGGTGCCTGTGAGTTTATCCCAGGCGAGAGCCCTAATCTGACCGCAGAACGAATCCCTATTTCCATACCGGTACACACCGATATCTGGCTTGCAGATAAACCGTGGCCGGTGCAGAAAGGCGATTGGGTCAAAGCACACTTTGCCACTGTGGATTGCAATGGAGTGCCTTGGAAAGACAAGTCTGGAATCGCCGTCTCCGATCCGTTTGTTTACGGCTCAGGCACGCTTGGTGGTGTGGGTGCGGGTTCAGTGGGAGGACGGACGCGAGATGAATCACAACATTGACAGCTTGTTTCTCCTTTCTGACGCGGAACCTGCTCGTGCCGAGCAATGGCCGGCCCCTGGATCCCGAGCTATTGTCAGCCAAAGCGATGACAGGTTTAAAGGATATGCCGGCACGCTTGTGAAACCACTTAATGATCCGCCCGCACGTCGAAAGGGGAAGCCGCTTTCTAACTCTGAACTTTCCGGGGCGATCCGCTAGGAAGAACCCCAGCAACTCTCTTCTGGGACGCTCGCCCCGAATCCAGAGAAATCGGCTGAAGTTGAGGAGCCGCTTGTGCCGGTAGCAGAAGAGCCGGCGAATATCCCGGAAACTACCACTGTTCAGGAACCGAACGCGCCAGTTTTACCGGATGAGCAGCTTCTTCGTGTTAAGGAGGGTGTTGATGGGGTGGCCGCTAGTGAGCCAGCTGCGCCGGCGCTCGCACTGGTGCCGCCAGAAGAAGGCGAAGGTGCCGGTTCCGTCATCAATGACGGGGATGAACTCTCGCATGCCCCCGTGTGTGAGGGAGAGGGTGTGGTCAATGATGGTGCGGCTTCCCCGGCAATTGAAGAAGCTCCTGATATTGAAGCTGAAATTCAAGGTTGGGTTGACTGCCTTAAAGTTGCTGTCAGCCCAGATTGTGTTGAAGCTCTCGCCGCAACCTACAAAGATGTCTTTGGCCCGGATTACGAGCGCTGCAAGACTGAGGTTTGGCGGCGGCTCTCCCCAGAATTTCGCACTCAGATTCGATCCCTAATGGCTTCCCGGTCGCCCGCACCTACACCTGCATGCGAGGATAAATTGCATGCGGAATACAAAGCTCGTTTGACAGAGGAAAGCCAATTAGCTTCCCCAACACCCGAGCCTGAGGAAGCTTCCCAGGCACCCAAACCAGAGGTAATTCCCAAAGCCGCATTTCCCGCGCCTGCACCGACTGAACCTGAATCAGCTTCCCCGGTCAATCCCGCCCCCTTCCCACAACCAGGGGATATTGTTTGGGCGAAAGCTATTCCCGCTCGTTGTGTCGGCTATGGACGGAATTGGAAGCTGCTGCCGGGATATCCAGCAAGGGTGTTGAAGGTTGTCCGCCTCAACCAGAATTGCGAGGCGGTTGCTATTGACGGTCGGGGGCTACAGTGGAACATATCCCAAGTCGCATGGGCTAACGGCGATTGCGTTCCCTATGAGCGTGAGGTTCCTCCCACAACTCTCTCTGAGGTGTCGATGGCAACCAGCAGTTTTGAAACAGAAGCCGATTGCCAGCAGCGGGTTGCTTTGGCATCTGGCGGCGATTGTGTGCAAAATCACAGTGAACAGCAATCCCGACAGCCCAACTGGCTCTCCCGGGAAGAACTTCGGCAAGCTGAGGCTTTGCAACCGCTTGGTTTTACTTATATAGGTCGCGTAGAAGAATTTTCATGCTGGAGCGAGGAACTAGGAGCCTGTGGCCTCTGGAAATTTCGGGTCACTGAGGGCGAGATTTATTTGGACGCCATTTGCCGAGGGGCAATTTACTCAAAGTGTGTGGAATCTGAACCTGGTTTTGGTTCGGAGGGTTTTTGCAGCGCCAGCTGGATGCCGCTAAGCGAGCCGTTGGTGGTGCCAATGTCAGTGATCCGCTGCCAGTGCCTGTGAGTGCCGGTGAGGGTGAGCCTCTGCCAGAGTCTTTCCCCTGGTTAAACTTACCCGAATGCCAAGTTGTAAGGGTTGGGATGACCCGCCATAAAGTACCTTTAGTTGTCTATCGCTTCCTTTTCGCCCCCGGCAAGTTAGTCACCTGCTGTACGTTTATTAAGCGCACCTGGCTTTTAAAAATCCTGGCTCCCTATTTTTAAAATAAATGCCGCCCCCATCGAGCTTCTAATTTTTGATAATACCGGGAACCTTTATGTGCGCAATTTTGTTTACTCTTCCGCCACTGAGATAACCGCTTTGTTCAATTCTATTTCAGGAAGATAGCGATGACTGTGTCCTGCAAACCAGCCTTGCCCAAAGCCCATCGGGGTAAATCATACCCCCCATTTCAATTCGACGTTATGTATGGCCACACCGAACAAGATTGAAAATATGAGCCAAATTGGATCTATAACGCCCTCAGTTCTGCCCCCAGGCAGGAAGCGGCGCACCCTGAAGAACTGCCAGATCAACCGGGAGTGTTTACTATTTATGCCGTGCGCAGAGATGCTCCCATTTGTTTGTATGTACACTGGACAACCTTCGGAACAGCAAGCTTCTCCGCAACGCTCGGAACCAAGCGGAAAATGAATCTGAAGTAGGCCGGTTGGTGCTGAGGTACAAGGTTCTGAACGCAAAAGCAGACCCAGACGGGCAGCCAATTAACCCTGCTGAGTTAAATCAGCAGCTGTGGCTTTATCGGCGGACACTGATTGAGCGTCTCGATCTGGCTGCTGGCACATGGGAGTGACCACTTATCCCGTGTTACAGCAACAGCTACAGCTCTATAAGCAGATGCTGGTTAAACCACTGCATCCCGAATGGCGAGATATTGAAGATATTTGCAGGTAAAAACATGTTATATTAACAGCTTTTTTTAAGAAATCTTTTAGAATCGCTATTTCACCTAAAAAAGCCGCGCTGGACGTTTTTTGGGTTAAAGAATGCCGCAGAGAATTATTGCCTTCAGACGGCGCGATATTCTAGAGCGCGATCCGGATGGCGAAGGTATGGCAGTTACACATGCAGAAGTTTTAAGTGCCTTTAATAGCGACGTTTTGTTGGAGATATATATGGCCAAAGCTAAAGACCATCCAAGAGAGTGGCCCGTTTGCCCTCACTGTGAAAGACCTCTAGTTATCAGCTCTACCTTTTACACGGGGGAGAGCGGTTTGATGCAGCGCTGCACAGGTGTTCCAACTGCGACACTGATATAGAAGTAATTGAGTCGTGTGCAAATAATATAGCTGTAGACATGTTTACATGCAAAGACTGCGGAGCGCTCATCAAGTGGACTCAAACCGAGGGGATACGGAGACGTCTAAGCTTAGACGGAAGCCTTCACCGAGACACCTGCCCAAGCCTTCTACGGAATCGCAATCTGGACAGTATTGAGTAACAAAAATGACCCAACCCACTTTCGATAGGGCTATGGCGATTGCTAGCTTTATACAGCAGTCACCACCCCACAATCGCCCAGAATATTGGCAAATTACTGTCTAATAATATGCGCTATTTTATCAAAATACATCCCCATCCAATCTGTCGTTTACGATGGGAGAAAGAGGGCCTGGATAGCGATATTAACGAACTGTTACCTTCGATTGCGTATGCTTGGCTGTATAGCGATTTCTCCGCTGGGCTAAAATAAGGATGAGCGATGAACAGTTGCTACTGTAAGTTCTGCGGAACGCCGATTGAATGGCTGACGCTACCCCGAAGCGGGGAACTCGTGCCGATACACCCCGAGGAGCGCTCGGTTCATTTTTGTTGGACGGAACATCCAGGAATCCTGGATCTACGAGTCCCCTTTGATAAACCAGCCATCGGCAAAAGAAGGACGAAATCTGTTTTGCCATCAAAAGAGGGACAGGTCGATAAGGAGGGCGAAAAAGATGCTTAACGCTGTGAGGTCTTTCCTTGTTGCAGTTGGTTGGAATCAGCTCTTTATACTGGCTATCGGGCTGCCACTGCTACTGCTGCTGCTTAGTTGGCCCCACCCGTGGCTATTCAACAGGGCTGTTGCCCCTGTCCTTGGAATCAAAACACTCACCTATTGGGAAAGTTTCAAGCTACTGTGCTATATCATTGTATTTGTTCACTCCTACAACAGCAGGCACAATCTATAAGCCCACCCTGCTCAAAGCTCGGCGGGGCAAGGCGTTTTACAGGACGGTCGCAATTATTGACATAGTTTTGACACAGGGCATCAATGGACAACAAACTAATAAACATCTAAATCACAAAATTTTACATAATATTCGCTCTATATAATCAGAGGGTGGTGAATTGTTATAAGCTGGCCGATTTTAAAAACCAACTCGTGCGGAAAGAGGAGGCTTGCCTTAAAGCCGAAAAGTTGGCCTCATAAAAATAGGCTCAGCTACTTGCAGCGGAACAGAGAATAACTGAACTGGTAGCTCAACTTCAGGAAGCTCACCTGGTCAAAGTTGACAGCTGGAAAGCCGAGCTACAAAGCCGATACCTCCGATTGGAGATTTCGCAACAGTTATCTGAGTGCGGCTCTCGATTAGTCGCTGAGTGTCGCAGCAAGCTTAACGCCGTCGAATCTTTACAGCTACAGCTTGATGCCCAACGGCAGCGAACAGCAAAGGCCGAGGCTATGGCTGAGCAGAATTTGCAGCGTCTGCTTCAGATTGAGCAATTCGATAACCAGCTCCGAACGGCGGTAATGGAACTTTTCGCCAATGCCAATTCTGAAATCGCCTTGCCTTCTTGCGAAGTCAACACCGGCAGCGGGAAACGTGCCGGTGTTGGGTGTTGGGGGAAAACTAGATTCGGCAGTCATCCCTTCGATTTCCATCAATACGATTCAGGTTGTAGCCAACCAAGACGTTCGACTGGCTCTGACAAACGTTGATCCTGGAGATTTGGCATCCGCAAACTGACAACGGTCTAACCTACTGTCTGTCCGATTTGCCTGCTTCAAATGACGCAAACTGGATACCCATCGGGGACACGAATATAGATGCCTCCGAAATTGTTTCAGGATTAATCGGAACGGCTCGACGGGCGCGAGGAACTGCAAACAGCACTTCTTTCCTTCGGGGAGACCTGCAGTGGATTACTCGAGGTGGATTGGCGACTTTCTCTTGGCAGACCGTGACTGCAAACACGACAATGGCTGCCAACACCGGCTAGCGGAACGACCGCCGTCACCCCCCCGGTCTTCACTTTGCCCTCTAGCGCACCTGTGGGGAGTGTACTGGAGATTGTCGGTGGTGGGGGGGTGGAGGCTAATTCAGGGAGCGGCACAGCAAATATTCTTTGGAAATATGCAAACCACTGTCGGCAGTGGCTCAATATCTTCGACTGACTCGGCAGATGGAATCAAAATAGTTTGCAGCGTGGCAAATACAACCAGGCGAGTCCCAGCGGGGGGTTGTCAAGGAAATCTTGATGTTGTTTAGTTAGAGGTGCTGCTAATATAACATGGGGAGCCTTTCCCCAAAAAATATTCCGCAAATTATCCTAAATATGGGCATATTTTTTTGTTTCAGGTAAATAATAGCCCGCTAAATATCGATTCTTTGGCGCCTGTCTGTTATCAACCTTGTTTATTGGCAGATCAAATAATTTTTTGGCCTAAGATTTTTAAGATTTTATTTTGGGTAGTGGGAGGAGCTTTGGTTATGAATGCGAAGCCTTTACCAAACTCATCAAACAAGCCCCCACCAGCTCCCCGAGCATTCCTGTGACCTCCGGTAAATCGGCAATCACTTGAGACGTTTTAAAGCGATTAAATAATTCTGGCAACTCAAAATTATAAGAACAATTATATTCCCCCGAAGTTACTCTGGATTCAGAGTCTATCGACTGGAGCCGTCTTTCCGGCCCCCCAAAAATAGATCCGGCTGCAGACAGCACTACTGCTGTTCAGATTAAAAAAGCCGATAAAGCAACGGTAGTGGTCAATGTGGACACTGCGAACAGCCGCATGGGCGTCGGCACGACTGCGCCAGCCAAAGCATTGCATGTCGGAGGAGCAATTCGGGCCGATCAGTCAGGTGGCGGAACTACTGCGGCGTTTGTTGCCAACACGACCAGTGCAGCATCGGTGGGTATTGGGTTCAAGCAGAACCGCTCTGTTGCCGACGAAAAAACCTGGGACATTATTAACAATGGGGGCAATGCGGGCGCTCCGTTTTCAATTCGTGCTTTAAACGATGCCGAAAGCTCTGTTAGCAACGCCTTTGTAGCGCGGCGCAGTGGCGCGACGGTAACGTCTGTCTCTCTTGGGCCAGAGCCAGAACTATATGTAGACGCAATCAATAGCCGCGTGGGCATCGGCACGACTGCGCCGACCGCAACGCTGGAAGTCAGCAGTACGGCGCGGCTGACCCCGCTGGCCTCCGCGACCGCCTGCCCCACAGAAGGCACTATCTATTACGACTCCACGCTCAAAAAGCTGCGCTGCTATGATGGCACAGCCTGGCAAAATTGTTGGTAAACGGATGCGGCAACAGCCAACGGCGGCGAGTTACTTCCAGGGGATTCTCTTCAGCAGACAGCACCGGCAGGGTGTCTTCGTAGCTGATTCCGCTATTTGTCAGTTTCATGGTTTTCGCCTCCTAATGAGAGTCTGATCAGTTGAGGCGCGTTCCTTCGGGATGGCTGACTCCCTACTTCCGTCTCTCCAGTGTCTCGGGCCAACTGTCGGCCTGAGGTCCACCACCCCTATCAGGCTTCGCCTATTCAGGGCGCGGGGTAGTGCACCTCCAGCACCTCGATTTCGCTCACACGTTCGGGCATCACGAGCCGCAGCACATCGCCCACACGGGCTTTGAGCAGCGTGCGCGCGATCGGTG
>CAZJNL010000023.1:7392-15167 GCA_964546515.1 uncultured Oscillatoria sp. | reverse complement strand
CTAAAAAACGATACCGGCAGCCAGAATTGGAACCCCTACTGGACACAGGATTTTGGCTCGCCCCTCAACGGCAAAGTAACTCCCATGCCGGCACCCAATCCCACCCCACCATTCACTGGCTCTCCTGTCTTCGGTAAAGATAGCAGTGAAGTGTTCACCGGCAGTGCCGGCAGTGATATAATAGTAGGGCTGGGAGGCAACGACACTGTTAGCGGCGGTGCCGGTGATGATTTTGTCAGCGGCAACATTGGCAATGATTCCGTCAGCGGCGATGCCGGCAGCGACATTGTTGTGGGCGGTAAAGGCGATGATACCGTTATCGGAGGTGCCGGTAACGATATCATGGTCAACGGCAACAAAGGCAGCGATCGCGTCTTCGGCGGCGACGGCGACGACACGGTTAATGGCGGCGCAGATAATGACTCCCTTTTGGGAGAAGCTGGCAATGATTGGCTTTCCGGAGACTTGGGTGCCGAGACCCTAATTGGCGGTGCCGGCAATGACGTGTATTTTATAGGAGGAGACGCGACTGACATTTGTTACTACAGCGATGCAGAAGATTTAATTGCCCTAACCGGCGGTTTATCTTTCCAGCAGCTCGGCTTCTCTCAAGGCGCGTCTGGCGCACAGATTATCAATATAACCACAAATTCCGTCCTGGCTGTACTGCCCGGAATTGATGTTTCCCTACTGGATGGGGGGGATTTTATCTCGATTTAAATCGAGCAGGCCTCCTTTTATTTTAACCGCAGATTAACGCAGATTAACGCAGATTAACGCAGATGCAACCGTCATCTCCTTCGGCGTCCATCTACTTCGGCGTCCCTCTGCGGTTGAAATGACCGAGCCGCCTCCCGCACTCTTTGCTCTCTTTCCCTAAAAGACGCCGTAGCCCATTTTACAGCCACCTCCCCCGCAAAAGCAACCGGCACGGTAAATTCTCTGAAAAACCACCGGCTCGCAGGAGGCCCCTCCTCTAAAACCCTTACCTACATTTTACCAAATTGCAAGCACCCCTGACCGCTCCCAAAACCCCAAAAAGCACACCGGCTGGAAGTTTCCCGCTAGGAATGCCGGCACACCTACTTCACAGTCAGAGGTGGTTGCCTCAAACAATCCGGTACGCCTTTTGGGCCACCGACCATACCCCAGGACAGTTGTAAGCGTGCAACCTTTTCACGCACTGGTTAGGCAACTCCACCAAGCCAGTAGTAGGGTGCGTTCCGCTCTGCGGAACGCACCCTACAGGTTATAATAATAAGAAAAAAAACTGGGATGAAAAACCTGGCCCAACAACTAACGCTGTTTTTCTCCGCCGGCTCTTTAGGAGCGCTGGCGAACAGTCTGGCGCTTTGGCTGTTCGGCGCGTTAGGAATCACCGCAGCGCTTGGGGCGCGGATCTCACCGGCACTCACCCCCGAATGGCTCTACCCTCGAATTGTCTGGGGCGGATTGTGGGGATTTCTCTTCCTGATCCCAAATCTCCCGGCTCGCCCTCTCACCAAAGGGCTGCTGTTGAGCCTCGCCCCAACAGTTGTGCAGCTATTTGTCGTGTTTCCTTATAAAGCTAATCAGGGGATGATGGGATTAAATCTCGGGAGCACAACCCCGCTTTTTGTAATTTTCTTCAACGCCATCTGGGGGGTGGCTGCGGCGTACTGGATAAAGTATGTCCGGGAAGTGCCTTAGGAGTAGGAGTAGGGTGCGTTCCGGAGGAACTCACCCTACTTATCCAAACAGTTGCTTACTGGCGCAGCGAAGTCTGGGGGCAGAGGCACTGATTGCTTTCAGGTTTGCTGTCAGTCCCTGCGGCAGAATCAGTGGGGGCTGCTACTGCCGGCATCCCAAGCTTATCGATATTGCGGAACGCTCCCCAATTCCCAGTTACCAAACTCAAGATGAGGAGGATTTCGGAAATCGGCACTCTGCGTCTCATTTTTCGCGCTCCTAACTTTCTTCTGTCTTACTATTGGGGCGTGAAAAACACAAACATGCAGGGGTAACGCAAAATCCAGAGGATTTTTTTGGTAGCGCACCCGTCACAGCTCTGTCTTCCTCGCTACTTATTTATTCGGCGAGGACTAAGAATTTTTGCTGGGGGTTGGGGAATTGTTTATAATTCTTTACATTTAGGCCGGCAGGGTCAAGCCCACCCCCCCAGCTCCCTCGCGGGAAGGGGAAGAGTAGCAGCAGCGTTCCCTCTAGGAACGCTGCTAAAGAGCCCATTGACCAAAGTGGGACGCTCCCGGTGGGAGGAGGGGCTCTCATCCCCCCGCACTGGGGGCGGGCTAAAGCGCCCGCCGGTTTCGAGGGTTTATACCGATTTTGGATTTTGGATTGTGGATTTTGGATTGAAAAAGGCGGCAGTAAAGCTTTTTGAGATTCAGGGTGAAATACTATAGCAGCACACAGTCAGTTTAGGACAGGGCATCTCACTTGCTAGTAGGGATAGGGACAGGCTCGACGCCTGGACTACGTCCGTGCCCTAAGTGGCTATTGCTATATCTATCCCAACTTGGTATTACTCGCGGGACAGAATTATCTTGCTCTCACCCTGGAGGCGCACTCGCGCTAGGTTCCTCCAGCCCTCCAGTTCTGGGCTGCTGTCAGTGGGGTCATCTTTCAGGCAGTTTTCCCACGCCACCTGCGCCCCTGCGATCTCGCGCCGGCTTTCAAGGACTTGCGCCAGCAAGCAGTAAGGGGCGGCGCGATCGCTATCCAGTTCAATCGCTTTTTGGAAATGGCTCTCAGCTTCCTGGAAGTTGCCTGCTCCCATCTCCAATCTGCCCATTTGGCGGTGGGCTTTTGCGGCGGAGCCGGTGTCGAGTTCGCCGAGATTGATGGCTGTCTCGTATTTGGCGCGGGCGCGACCTAAATCTTGCCGGTGTTCGTACAGCGCACCCAGGTTGTAGTGAGTTGCTACTAAGTTGGATTTGTAAATGAGTGCCAAACTGTACAAAAATTCGGCGAGGTGGGACTGACCGGCGCTGTCACTGTCCAGTCCACCATTGTTCAGCACAATCGCCACGGGAAGGGGAAACAAAAATGACAAGCAGGCAAGCCCCAGCAGCAGCCCCGCCAGCCCGACTTTAACCCCAGTGGAATTAAACAGCCCAGTCGGTCTGCGAAAATTCAGCTGGAATCCGCTAGTCGGCTATGCCGGTGGCTGGGCGGCGCGATTTCCGACACTCACCGGCAGCCCCTTTTCAACCGCTTCCAGATATTGTAAAATAATTTGAGTGTTTGGCGGGCGCTTTCCGGGAAAGGGTGCCATCAGACAATCAATCAAATCAGCCAGCGACGCCGAGATTTGAGGGGCTTTCTCGCGCCAAATCAGCTCGCCGGTTTCCAGGTTTTCACCCAAATCAACCGGGTGGGAGCCGGTGAGCAAATGCGCGAAAGTGCGCCCCAGTGCGTAGAAATCGGATTGCGGCACAGCTTTGCCGCAGCTTTGCTCCAGGGGAGTGTAGCCGGCGGAAACCAGCGCTGTGCCCTCTCGCCCCCCGCCTATTTTTCCGAGGTAAGTGCCGGTTATCTCCCTGACAGCACCGAAGTCCACCAGCACCAATTGCCCGTCAGGTTTGAGGATGATGTTTTCGGGCTTGATGTCCCGGTGGAAATACTGGTGCCGGTGCAGCTCATCTAAGATTACCGCGAGCTGTTTCAGCCAGTCAAGAGCTTGTGCTTGCGCAATGGGTTGATTGCCAGAATTTTTCAACCGCTCCTTTAAGTTATGGCCCTCAATTTTCTCCATCACCAAGCAGTGCCGGATGCTGTTTGGCGAGGGCGCAAAGGTGAAGTAGCCACCGGATTCCACTTGGGGAATGCCTGGATGGCGCAACCGCGCCAGAACTTTTGCTTCCCGCTCAAACAGGGACACTGATTTGAGGTATTCGCTGTCGATATCTTCAGGAAGTCTCAGCACTTTCAGAACTTTTGGCGTGCCCCGGTCATCCACCTCAAAGGTTTCGCCAAAGCCGCCGCCGCCTAGCTTTTGAACAACTCGATAGCGATTTGGCAGTACCGTTCCGGTTTCAATCATGGCTGCCACTATCCTTATTTTGTTCGGCCAAATCGGTTGATAACATATTTCATAACTACAGGCTGTAGCGTAAAAAGAACTTGATCGGCTCCTGGAACTTTTTCAATCAGCGACCGCCATCGCAAGGATTCTAAAGCCTCCATTAATCGTGAGGTAGCTGCGGCGGGTGAAATCCCCTCTCGCAACTGGGAGAAGGACACGGGAGATCGCGCCTCCGCCAGCCGGCGCAGAATCTCCGTTTCCAAATCCGACAGGCGAGTGAAAGCCTGGTCTAAAACCCTGTTCAGCTTGCCTACATAGAGAGTGTCTTGTTTGAGAAATTCCGCGACATTGCCATCAAATAACTCTAGAATGGTTGTGGAAACTAGGGTGAGGGCTAAAGGGTTTCCCCTGTATATCTGAATGAGGGTTCCCCATTTTTCCTCTTGGGATAAACCTTTACTTCTGAGCAGAGCGGCGGCGGCGTCTTTTTCCAAATCAGTCAGGGTTAAGGAGCGAACGGGTCTGGTTTTGTCTTCCAAGGAGTCAATTTCTGCCGGTTTTTCGGAACTGGTCAGCAGCACGCAGCTCTGGTGCGGGGATTCTCCCACCTGTTTGAATAGCGTACCGTACTCCCGATAGCCGTCTCGATAATTGCCGGCTAGCTGGCCAGTGGCCATAACCGCCTCCACCCCATCGAGGACAACCAGACAGCGGTGCGATTGCAAATAATCTAGCAGTCGGGACAGGTCCGGTTGCGTTTCTTGTCCGCCAGACAGGAATCCCAGCAAGTCTGTCAGGAGTTTTTCCAGGGGGGGTGCGGACACCAGCGAGCGCCAGATCAGGAATTCAAACGCACCGGCAATCTGTTGAGCGCTGCGCACAGCGAGGGCGGTTTTGCCAATCCCCGCCATACCCAGCAGCGCCACGAGGCGGCTCCTGTCTCGCACGCCCCACTGCTCCAGGGTGGCGAGCGTGCCGGTGCGACCGAAGAAAACCGAGACATCCGGCGCTTCACCCCAGTCTTGGCGCGGGGAGGGCGGATTGGACAGGCGAGACGCAGGTCCTGCAGGGGGGGAAGTGTGACGCCGCCTCAACACGGACTGGAAATTGCTTTTTGTAACTGGTTCGCCAAACGCTTCCGTCAGTAATTTCCACAATTGCCAGCCCACATTCTTGATGTGACCCGCCTCATAACCAGCGGTTTCGGCCATGTCTTCATAGGTCCTCCCCTCCCAGGATTGGCGCAACACAAGGGTTTGAACGTCGTTTAAGCCTCCCTGACGCTGCAGGGCGGCGTCCACAATAGCTAGGGCTTCTTCAACGGTCATACTGCAAACGGTCTCTCTCCTTTTAGTAGATGTTTCCCCCTTTCCCTTGCACGGCGGCGAGGGGGTTAGATCGGTGTCCCGCAGCGGGCAGTCCCTGCGGCCAGAGATTGCAGCGGGCCAATTGCCGGTAATATCTGACTTTTTCTGACTTTTTCTGTCTTCTCTCACCGAGCTTGGCGAGATTATACCCCGAAAAACGCTGACTTTTGGCTGACTTTTTCTGATTTTCAAATCGGGGAAGGGCTTTTAGATTGGTTGTAGAGCCTGAGACAAGGCTGAAAACAACTAAAGCATTGAAAACAGGAGTTTAGTTCATGCTGTGGGGAATCGATCAATTCTGGGGACAGACTAACTGGTTCAGTACGTTCAGTCAAAGCTTAAGAACGCAATTCGGCTTCGGCAGCTCCAGCTACCAATTTCAACAAACTCGATCTTGGAGTGTTTCTACCAGTGTGAGCTGGACTGGTCTGACCGGCAATGACTGGTTTATGGGCAATATCGGCAACGACCGATTTTGGGGAGGTGCCGGCAACGACGTACTCACGGGTGGGGGTGGGAGCGACCAGATATACGGTGACGCTGGGAATGACGTAATCACGGGTGTGAATGTTAATTCCGGTCGCAGCATCGGGGGACGAAACGAACGGGACTTGCTAACAGGTGGAGCGGGGCGAGACGTTTTCTGCGTGGGCGACTCCCAGGAAGGAAGCTACTACAAGGGTGACGGTCGTGCCGGCTATGCCACTCTCACAGATTTTAACTTCCGGGAAGATAAAATCCAATTTGCTGGCAGCGCCAATCAATATTATATGAGACAAGAACAGGTTGCCGGCGGCAGCGCTTCCAAGTTAGATACAGCCATTTACAGCAACACCGGCGACCTGGTTGCTGTCGTGCAAGACCAAAACATGAGCTTCCAGCAATTTTCACAGCAGACTTTTGTCTCGTCGCCACAGACCTTCGGTTTATTCTAGACTTTCGCTCCCGGAACCCTCAGGGCTTTTCATTCTCGAATGCCGGCGTGCGCAAGACAGTCGCTTGTTGCTGGAGGGGGTGCGCCCTCTCCAGCGGACAGCGAGCGTGCGCGGCGAATCAGAATAAAATAGCCCCGCCCCCGGCTAAAAGCCAATATCCAGTCTAATCTGACTTTTCCTAACTTTTCCCGACGTTTTCTGACTTTTCCTTTCCCCTCACACCGGCATTCCCAAAATCAGAACCCAAAAGGTTCTGACTTTTTCTGATTTTCAAATCTCCAGGAAACTCTTACATTAATTATCAGGTTGGCAGTCCGACTGCTACCCCGCAAAAACTCTCAACAAAGGATGTCCTGCCATGCCCTCACTTTTTCCGAGCTTAACTTCTCCTGGCTTTGGGTTAATTCAACCCATCACTTTCCCTTTCCCGGGACTAAGTACAGGTTCTCAACCGCCCGCTTTGTTCTCAAACTGGTTAAATCAGTTCCTGGGAGGATTTGGCCTGCGGTTTGGCATCACAATCCAGCAAACACAAATTCAGTATAACAGTACGAGTGTCAGCTGGACTGGGGCGACCGGCAATGACTTTATGCTGGGTAATAGTGGCAATGATAACTTGTCGGGTGGCAACGGCAGGGACGTTCTCACGGGTGCCGGTGGCAGCGACCAGCTTGTGGGTCAAAATGGAGATGATGTGCTGATTGGTGCCGGCACGTCTTACGGCGGGGGCAACCAGCGTGACCGCTTAACCGGCGGACAGGGGGCGGATACTTTCTGCCTTGGCAGCAAGGCAGGAGGAAGCTTCTACACGGATGGGGGCTATGCAACTATTACTGACTTTAATTTTAGCCAAGATAAACTCCAATTCGCCGGCAGTGCCAGTGGATACTCGATGAGGCGAGAACATCTATCTGGCAGCTCCTCGACTTTAGATACAGGAATTTACCGGAATGGCGACCTGGTTGCTGTCTTGCAAGACACAACGACTAGCTTCCAGAGCTTCTCACAGCAAACCAACTTCGCCACTTTTGTTTAGGCTTTGGCTTCCAGCGCTGTTCTGCCCCGCCGGCTGCTGATTTTTCCTGCAGCAATTCATCGCGGATCTCCAAAAGGTTAAAATGGGTTTTGTATGACTGGCGCAGTCAGTTAGAGGAGCGAGCCAAGATAGAGACGCGACATGTCGCGTCTCTACAATATCCCCCTCTCCCTCTCAATCCATACGGGAAATGCGCAAGCCTTGAGCTTTCTTTTCGGGCGGTGACAGCAAGGTCACACCTCTGTATTCGGAATACGCTATGAGAGACGCGCGGTGAATTCACCCGGCTCGCCTCCTGCTATCGCTTGTTTAAATTCTCCAGTTCAGTCAGCGTCACTGAGAAGGTACACTATGAGCGGCAACCTTTTTAATCCCATCAGCAACTTCCCTCTCAATTCCAGCCTCTTTGGAGG
>CAZJNL010000023.1:0-7292 GCA_964546515.1 uncultured Oscillatoria sp. | reverse complement strand
TTCGCTGATAAATAGCCTAAAATTAGGGACGATTAATGGCACCACCGGCAACGACAGTCTGGCGGGAACGGATAGAAATGATAGAATGTTTGGCTATGCAGGGAACGACACGCTGAGTGGCGGTGCCGGTATGGACAACCTGAATGGGGGTGCCGGGAACGACATTCTCAATGGCGGTGCCGGCATGGATAACCTGAATGGAGAGACCGGCAGCGATATTTTGAATGGGGATGCCGGTATGGACAACCTGGATGGGGGGTGGGGTGATGATATTCTCAATGGCGGTCTTGACAGCGACAACCTGGATGGGGGTTTCGGTGCGGACACCCTGAATGGGGATGCCGGTATGGACAGCCTGAATGGGGGGTTCGGTGATGATATTCTCAATGGCGGTCTTGACAGCGACAAGCTCAATGGGGATGCCGGTGGGGACACCCTCAATGGGGATGCCGGCACGGATAACTTGAATGGGGGTGCCGGCAATGACATTCTTATGGGTGGGCTCGATCTAGATCAGCTGAATGGAGGTGCCGGCAATGACATTCTGGATGGCGGTGATGGCAGTGACGTTTTAGCTGCCGGTGTCGGGAATGACTCCCTGGTTGGCGGCGCGGGGAACGACACGTTAATCGGCGTTAGCGTTAACCATCTCAATGTCAATTTCAAGAATGGCGTCGTTACCGTTCAGATTAGCAGTTCAGGCAATCCCGGACAGGGGGAAACTGACACGCTCACTGGCGGAGTTGGAGCGGACAGATTTATCCTGGGAGACACCGGCAGCGTTTACTATAACGACGGGAATGCCGCCACTGCCGGTGCCGGGGACTTCGCTCTAATTCTTGAGTTCAACAGCAGCGAGGATAAAATCCAGCTCAAAGGAACATCAGCTAACTATGTCCTGAGCGTATCAGGATCGGACACCAACATCTCTCTCGACAGTGACGGCACTGCCGGTTTGAGCGCTAACGATGAATTAATAGCCACTGTTAAAGGCGTTTCGGATTTGAGTCTGAGCGCCAGCTACTTCACCTACATCTAAGCTGTTGCGCACCTTACAGGACAGGCAAGATGCCTGTCCTAATGTCTTTGGGGGCAGGCGTCTCGCCTGCCCTACGGATTGTCTTAAGTTTATAGCGGTTTTCATCTGAGTGAGGTACTGAGAAACCCGGTTTCTTTAAGAAACCGGGTTTCTGGTACTGTTAATCAACTGTAGGAGCTGATTTGATATAATCGCCACCACAGCCATACATCCAAGCATCAATCCAGCGACGCATATAATATTGCTGTGCCGGCGGCAAAGCTTTAAGCCGGGGTTCCACCGCCTTTCCGAGGGGAGACAGCGCACTGTAAAAGCCGAGGTTAACGTAATGGCGCAGCCACTCGAGTAAAGCGATCGCTCCCACTTGCGGGATGACTTTGGCGACTAATTGAGGGTGCGTCAGTGCTGTTTTGAGCAGGGTTTGCGACAGCGCCGGAAACTGCACCACGTCTTGCAGAAATGGCTTGATCACTGGCTCTCCCAGCCCTTCCATCACCGCAAACACCCCAGAGAGCAGCCGGTTAATCGCATCGGGGTCAATTTTCTGCCCCACACCGGCAGTCATCGCCCGCTGGAAAAGCCAAGTTACTGACAGATTCGGCTGGTAAGCTTGCAGCAGCGCCAGCGCCGGCTGGCTCAATTCCTCACTGCGCAGCGCCTCGTCAATACCGGCAGTTAAGCGCTGCAAGTGGCGCAGCATCGCCCCAAACCCGCCAAAACTCACGGGAGACTGGCAGCCGCTGCTGTCGCCTACCGCCAAAATGCGGTTCCAAGGCATTTGCAAAGGGCTTTGCCGGTACGAGGGAAACAAGCCAAACAGCGCCCGCTGAAATTGCAGTCGGCTGATTTCCACCCCTTGATATTGCGGTAGCAAACGCAGGTACTCCTCAAAGAGAAACTCCAAACTGAAGCGTTTTGGGTGAGCGTCGAGGTAGGTAAATAAATAGGTGGTGCGCCCGTCTCGCGCTGGGAAGGCTTCCCAAAAATACTGGCACTGGTGCTGCACCGGCGTGAAGGAAGCAATCAAATCGCCGGTGTCATTTTTGGGAAAGCCTCGGGCGCAACTGCCGACAACTAAGCAGACGCCATCGGGTTTTTCTCCCCGCCGCGCCTGCCGCACAATGGGGGAAAAATGACCCATCGCATCGATTAACAGCCGCGTTTTGAAATTGCTGCCGCTGCCGGTATTTATTAGAACGCCATCTGAGTGAACTGTCGCTGAATCAAAAGGCGTGTTTTCAAACAGTTGCCCGCCGGCTTGCAGGAATCGCAACTTGAGGGCGTCGAGGAGAAATACGGGATCGACGCCGATGTTGAGAACGTCTCGCACCCAGATTTCAGTACCGTTGAGAAAGCTGACGCGGGCTGGGCTGTACTCGGATGCGATCGCTTGCGACAGCTGGGCGTCTGTCAGCAGGTCGAGTTGCAGAAACACGTCCAGCTCTTTGCGGGAGATGTTCCACTCTTGGGCTCTGCCGAGCAGAATCCCCCGCTCGAGCAGCGCCACTCGCCACCCCCGCAGCGCCAAAGCCGCACCGATGAAAATGCCCAGAGTGCCGCCGCAGATTGTGACGTCCCAGTCTGCATCTCCCAGAGGCTGCAGGCTGTGTTTGACTGCCACCGGCACCGGTGCCGTATCTTCTTTGATAGCTTGCCAGAGGCTGTCAGCGCGTCGCAGCGCTCCGGGGATGTCCCCGGGCAGCTGCGAGAGAATTTGCTCTGTTTGGGTCATGGCTTTGGGTGGATAGAGGGTTCATTTTATCCTAAGGTAGAGGAGTTCGGGATGCGATCGGCGTCTGGCTCTGGCGATCGGACTGTTGGCGAATTGATCTGGGGTGGGAATATTACGTC
This sequence comes from uncultured Oscillatoria sp., assembly GCA_964546515.1. Taxonomy (GTDB): domain Bacteria; phylum Cyanobacteriota; class Cyanobacteriia; order Cyanobacteriales; family Oscillatoriaceae; genus Oscillatoria. The sequence goes on along the minus strand of CAZJNL010000023.1, from coordinate 4,402 downwards.
TGATTGATTTGTTTTAAGAATGAACCGCATTGACGCCAAGAACGCCAATAAGAAAGAAGAAAGAGGTAGTTGCGGTGGTAAATTAATAGGGGCAATTTACCGGATTAGATAGCTTGAGAGACGTGCGGCGCTCGCTTGTGTGCTGCGTAGAACTTCAGGGATTCTCGGCGAACGCATCATGGAATCAGCGGCGAGCGCCTTGCGGGAGCGTGCACCGGATCGGGAGAAGATCCTGAGTTTTTCAAGCTGCGGGGTTTTGGTAGTGCCGGTTTTAACCGCCCAGTTCCGCTAGTAGGGGCGGCCCCCCGTGGCCGCCCCTACGCCGCGCGGGGACCACACGGAGACTGCCCCTGTGCCGGACAACCGGGCTGGCGATTGCGCGTTGTAGGGGCAGGCCCCCGGGAGCTGCCCCCACACGGGGCAACCGGGCGTAGCGTTAAGCGCGTACAGTTTCATCCCCATATTGTGCAAAGTCCCCACCGGCACCTCTAACGGGTGGGATATGTTCTATTTAACTTTTTTAATAATACCCGCACGCATCATAAGAAAAATGCGATATTAAACTATTAAACCTGAGAGCCACGACGAGCCTTTAAAGTCCCACAAAAAAATCAAACAGCTGAGTGGCTCGTGCAAAAATACGAGGAGAGCCGATTTTATGCCTGTCGAGCAATTGTGCTTATGCCGGAGAGCCAAGTGAAAGATAGTGAAAAAACCAAACAGCAGCTGATTGAGGAGTTGGCGCAGCTGCGCCTGCAGGTTCATCAACTCCAAGCTTTAGCACCGGCTCCCTCTCGGGCGGTGGCGCAGGAATCGCAGGGGGTGCCGGCAGCTCACAGGGCAATCCATATCCAGATTGCCGGTGTTAACCTGGAATGGAATCTGGAGCGGGGGACTTGCACCATCGAGAGCGCTCCTATGAGCATGATGTGGCTGGATACCACAATAGCGAGTTTAATGGCAGGCGTGCAGGCGATGGTGGGCACCAAGCGGTTTGGTTTGGCGCTCCAGAGCGAAGGGCGCAAGAGCGTTGAGAAAGATTGGCAGGTGATTTCCCAGTTTGAGGGTTTCCAAGAAGGATTCGCCGCCCTCGCCAAGGTTGCCAGTGTGGGGGGTTGGGGAAATTGGCAGCTCGTCGAGCTCGACCGGCAGCGCCAGTCAGCCCACTTCCGGATCGGCGACAGCTGGGAAGGGCGCTACCAAAAAGCCCTGGGTGTGTGCTGGGGAAGCGGGCTGATTGCAGGCATTCTGGCGGGACTGTGTTCCAAGCTATTCCAGACGAACTGCTGGGCTACGCAAACCGCCTTCATTGCCAATGGGGATGAATTCGACGAGTTTTGGGTGCGCCCTTGCGATCGCTCCATCGAAGAAGAGATCGAACAGCTGCTGGAAACGGACGAAGCGAGCCGCGCTGATATGGCGGTGGCACTCACTAAGCTGCGCCGGGAAGTCAGCGAGCGTCGGCGAGTTGAGGAGCAACTGCGCCACAGCGAAGAAGCGTTGCTAAAAGCGAATGAACAGTTGGAACTGCGAGTTGAGCAGCGCACAGCCCAATTGAGGAATGCTTTCGAGCAGCTGCAGGGGGAAATTTGCCAGCGCATCCAGGCACAGGAGGCGCTGCAAAAAAGTGAGGCTCGCAATCGAGCTTTTCTGAAAGCCATCCCGGATTTGATGGTGCGCATGAGTTCTAATGGCACCTATCTGGACGTGATGGAGGCGAAAGGGATTCGCGCCTTATTTCCAGCCAGTGAATTGACCGGTAAAAATGCGCGGGAGCTGTTTGCTCCAGAGTTGGCCCAGCAGTCGCTCGCCGCCATCTCAGCAGCGCTCAGTTCCGGGGAGACGCAAATCCTGGAATACCAGCTGCCGGTGGAGGGAAAGATGCGCGATTACGAGGCGCGGATTGTTGCCAGCGGGGAAGATGAAGCGCTGGTTATTGTGCGCGACATCACACAGCGCGTGCGCTCGGAGGCGGCGCTGCGCGAGAGTGAGGAGCGGTTTCGAGCGGTGTTTGAATCGACAGATGACTGCATCGTCGTTTTGGACAAAGATTATAACTATGTTTACGCCAACCGGGCGGCTTGCGAGCATATAGGAATGACGCCCGACCGGCTAATAGGGCAGAATTTGCGGCAGGTGATGGCAGCTATGCCAGCTTTGCTGCCAATCTATACCAGCAGACTGGAAACAGTTTTCAGCAGCCGCCAGTCGATGTCCGTCGAGGATAATATGCCGGAGGGGGACAAGTTTGCCTGCATCGAAGCCACCCTTTCCCCGATAAAAGATAAGGATGGCAATGTTTTTGCCGTGGCAGTGGTTTACCGGGACATCAGCGATCGCAAGCGTTCAGAAGAAGCGCTGCTGCGGATTAGCAAAGCCGTGGAAAGTTCCAGCGACGCGATTGGCATGGCGGATGCCACCGGCACCCACATTTATCAAAACCAGGCGTTTTCCCAGCTGTTTGAATACGAAACAGTGGAGGAATTCAACGCTGCCGGTGGCATCCCGGCTGTCTTTACCGAACCAGGTGTGGGGCGGCAGGTTTTTGAGACAATTATGAGTGGCAATTCTTGGAGTGGGGAAGTTACGAAGCGCACCAAGAGCGGTCGCAGGATACAGGTTTTAACGCGGGCTAACGCTATCAAAGACGCGCAAGGCAATATTGTGGGGCTGATCGGCATCACTACCGACATCACGGAGCGCAAGCGGGCAGAAGCGCAATTGCGGCAGCAGGCGCAGCGGGAAGCCCTGCTCTACCGTCTCGCCAGCCAGATTCGCAACTCCCTTGACTTGGATACTATCCTGCAAGCTGCAGTCAGCGAAATCCGCAACCTGCTGCAGATTGACCGCTGTCACTTCGTCTGGTTTCGCTTTGATGCCGCCCCCCCTGACTCGCAAGTGGTCTGCGAAGCGAGAGACTCAGCTTTTCCTGATTATACTGGCTCTTACTCCTTTGAGCAAGTGCGTCCGTTTGCCGAGCGATTCCAGAATTTGGAAATCATCCGCTGCGATGATGTCACAGCGGTTCCCGACCGACAAATGCGGCATTTTCTGCTCAGCTTAGGCTTCACCTCGGTGCTGGCAATGCCCCTGCAAACCCAAAGCGGTGAAATTGGCGCGGTCAGCTGCGGGCACCACAGTGAAATTCGCCCTTGGAATGAGAGTGAAGTGGAGTTGATGCGAGCAGTTTTGGATCAGCTGACGGTGGCAATTAACCAAAGCAGGCTCCTGGCCCAAAGCCGCGCCGCCGCAGCGGAAGCCCGAGCGCAAGCGCTGCAGCTAGAAGGTACTCTGCGCGAGCTAAAACTCACGCAAACTCAGCTGATTCAGAGTGAGAAACTCTCCAGTTTGGGGCAGCTGGTGGCAGGGGTGGCTCACGAAATCAATAACCCGGTTAATTTTATCTACGGCAATCTCACTTACGCCCGCCAGTACACGGAAGATTTACTGAAGCTGGTGCAGCTGTATCAAGCGCAATACAGCCCCACACCGGCAATCCGAGAGGAAATGGAAGCCATCGATTTAGAGTTCCTGATGACAGATTTACCCAAACTGCTGGATTCGATGAAGGTGGGAGCTGAGCGGATTCGGGAGATTGTCCTTTCGCTGCGCACGTTTTCGCGGCTGGATGAAGCGGAAATGAAAGAGGTGGATATTCATGAGGGCATCGACAGCACGCTCCTGATTCTGCAAAACCGCCTGAAGGGAAAGCCGGATCGTCCAGGCATTCAGGTTATTAAAGAATATGGCAAACTGCCCAAAGTTGAGTGCTATGCCGGTCAGCTGAACCAGGTATTTATGAATTTGCTCGCCAATGCTATTGACGCCCTGGAAATGGAGATGGTATCATCTGTTTGGCATGGGGAAGAACAGCAACACGCTATGCGTAATAGTCAGGGCCCTGCTATTCGGATTCGCACTTTCATAGGGCGTGGGGGAGAAGAACAATCACCAATGCCCAGGGCCCAATCACCAATGCCCAATTCCCAATTTGTTGTGATTTCGATTGCTGACACCGGCCCGGGGATGACGGAGGAAGTGCGGTCGAGGATTTTTGACCCCTTTTTTACTACGAAGCCGGTGGGCAAGGGCACCGGCTTGGGGCTGGCGATTTCGCACTCTATTGTGGTGGAAAGGCACGGCGGCTCGCTGACTTGCATTTCAGCGCCAGGACAGGGGGCGGAGTTCGCGATTTCAATTCCGGTGCGCCAGCAGTATAGTGCGCGTCAGCTACAGATTTAAGCTAAACTGGAAGTAATAGCGTTACGGAACAGTAAACCATGAAGATAAGACAATTAGGCCGCCGCGGGTTAGCCGTCTCAGCAATCGGTTTGGGTTGTATGGGGATGTCAGAGTTTTACGGCAACCGGGATGATGCTGAATCTATTGCCACCATTCACAG